>NZ_LSMM01000070.1:0-111081 GCF_001566815.1 Marinobacter sp. Hex_13 | reverse complement strand
CAGGCGCCCGGAATCGTTCTCCTGTCCGGTCAGAGCCAGCCATCGGAGGGTGTCGGAGCTACGGGAGGTTTCACGGAACGCCGCACTCAGGGCATGGGTTTTGCCATAACCGGACGGTGCCTCAAGCAACAGGACCGAGCCCGGTGTTATTGCCGCGGTCAGTTTCTCGGTCAGCGCTGGCCTTTTGAGGTAATTCGGAACGGGCTCCGGCATCCGTACCCGCTGGCGCAACAAATCCCTGATCAACTCGCCACGATGAGTGCCGCCTAGTGTTGACTGGAACTCATCGTTGGCCGCACGGCCATCATCGAATGGTTTCACTCTTTGCCCCGTTGAAAGCCCGGAATCTATGAGCCCGATGGGCCCTTATCCGGCAAATGTGATCTCTGCTTTGTCGTTGCTGCAGCGCCCTGCATCGGGTACGCCTTTAGTATTAGTAGGGAGAGGTTAAACCAAATCGGGGGTAGGCTGCAAAAATTTGACGGCAAGATAACGAAATACCGGCAAATTCCTAACATTTGAGGAAATTCAAAGACTTTAATAAAAAAGCGGCGGACCCAAGGGCCCGCCGCTTTCCAGTCAGCCGGGATTGCTCCCGGATAACGGTGACTTACCGCGTACCTGCACGACGCAGAGCAGCGGGTGTGTAGTCACGTGACATGCGTTCAACACCGAACTCGTAAGGGTTGGACTCTTCGTTGGTCAAACCCAGAACCAGATACCGTCCAGACAACAGATCGTACAGGGTTTCAATGGCGTACCAGGGAACAATCTGATCGTAGAACTGCATGCTGTGCGCTTCTGCCACACGCCAGAGCTCTCCGCGACCATCGTAGTGATCAATCACCGCCGCCTGCCAGGAGTCTTCATCGATGTAGAAGTCACGCTGGGCATAGATATGACGCTCACCGTCCTTCAGGGTGGCACGCACGTGCCAGACACGGTGCAGCTCATAGCGGGTCAGGTCCTGGTTGATATGACCGGCCTTGATGATCTCGTCATAATCCAGGTCACGGTCCACCAGCTTGTAGGAATTGTACGGGATGTACATTTCCTTCTTGCCAACCAACTCCCAGCTGTAACGATCAGGCGCACCGTTGAACATATCGAAGTTGTCGGAGGTACGCATGCCGTCTGAAGCGGTACCCGGGCCGTCATAAGCTACCTGCGGTGCGCGACGAACCCGGCGCTGACCGGCGTTGTATACCCACGCGCGACGCGGCTCTTGAACCTGGTCGATGGTCTCGTGAACCAGCAGGACGTTACCAGCCAGGCGAGCCGGCGCGGTAATGGCCTGTTTGAAATAGAACAGAACATTGGGGTCCATTCCCGGCTCATAGTCATCCAGATACGTCTTCCATGTCAGCTCGTCCTGAAACTTTACAACGCTGAAGGACCCGTCCTCAGTCGGAGTCACCTGCCCAACGTTACGCTGGACCGAACCGCCGCGGTATCGGGTGATGTGGTTCCAGATAACTTCCAGGCCGTTCTGAGGGATCGGGAATGGCGTAGCGGTCTGGTAATTACCCAGGCCGTTACCACTCTTGATCAACTCCACACTCGTGGCGTTGTCAACAGTATCCTTCATGACCTGTTCCGGGTATGCAGCGGAACGGTGCGTCTCGTATACCGGCATGACGTAATCGTCATAACGCTTGATCATTGCGACCTGTCCCGGGGACAGGTTTTCCGCATACTGGTCAACGTTGCTCTGGTTGATGGTGAACTTTGGCTCTTCGTTCGGGAACGGGTTCACATAGATACCATCGTTTTTATACCCGGCAGGAGGCGTGGTCAGACCTCCATCCCAGGCCGGAATAGCGCCTCCGTTACCCGCTTTCTCAGCGCCCATTGGCGTGAGCGAGTCACCCAGCTTGGCCGCTTCCTGTGCGGAAACCGCGCCAAAGGCGTTACCCGCAAACAACGTTGCGGACAGGATGCCAGTGGCCAGTAGCTTCTTGTTCAGTTTCATTTAAATTACCTCGTTAAACGAATTCAGGCCGAATCAGAATGAGTAGGAAACGCTCGCACTCACGAAATCACGGTCAGTCAACTCGTTATACGGCTTGCCACCGAAAAAGTTTGTGTAACCGATATTACCGGTTATACGGTTCTGGTATTCAGCCTGCAGTGACAGACCAATGGCTTTGTTGCCTTCGCTGAAGTTACCACCCGGAGAAGGCGCGTAACCCTGCACATCGTGGCTCCACGCCAACTGTGGTGAAAGGTTAATGCCAGAGAACGCGTTCAGGTAGCTCCACACCAGACGGGTACGGTAGCCCCATGAGAAGGCCGTGGTAAAGCCATCATTGTTACAGTAGTTGGTATTGATGTTGGCACCGGCCTCACAGAAATCACCCGTGAAGTTGGAACCGTCCACCGGCAACGTACCGATACCGAAGGTGCCTGAGCGACCGTAACGGGCTTCATCTTCGTCCGGAAGATCGTGAACGTAGGTGGCACCGAATTCCGTGATCAGGGAGAGGCGACTGGCGCCCATAACCTGGTCGAAGAACTTGATCAGCGTAAACTGCGCCTGGGAAACGTTGAACCGGTCGTAGCCGTCAACAGGCTTTCCGGCCAGATTGGCGCCGCCCGACTCTTCAAGCCGCTGCTTTTCAAGTTTGCTCAGAATTTCCCCGTTTGGGCCACGCTGCTGCAAACCACCATAAATCAGCTCAAATGCGTTCCACTGAAGCGGAACGTTATCACGGAAGCTGTACTCAGCACCCAGAGACCAGCCACCCGGGGTCGTGGTGTTGATACTGATGCCATAGAGATTGATGTTTTCGGGATACTCGATGAAGTAGCTCGGAAACTGGGAGTTCGGCTCATTCGGATCGTTCTGTTGGCTACCACTGGGCGAAGACGGATTGTTCACCAGGCCACTGACATACGGCAGACGGCTGTTGTACTTGATGTAGTAGAAACCAAGCTCCGAATCGTTCAGGGCCGGCACGTACCAACGCAGTGCGACACCGAACTGGTCTTTGGAATCCGCCTCACGGTCCGCCAGACGAGGAGCGATAAAGCCCTGAGCCTCCGCTTGGGAATCAGGCAACTGACCGGCCAACAAAACCGGGCCACAGCCGTCAGCGGCAAAGTCGTTTGTGGAGAAGAATGTGCCGCAATCATCTGGGCGAACGGGCTCCCAGTCAGCTTGCACGAAGGTCTCAACAGTCACATTTTCCGTAATACCTGCGGACGCGTAAAACATCTCAACCGGCAACAGCGCATCCTTCAGTTCCGAGCCTGGTGCCCTGAAGGCAGGTACGTTAACCGGGTTGATGGTATTTATGCCCCCCTGGATAAATGTACTCTCACCCCAGCTCAACACCTGCTTGCCGTAGCGCAGGCTGACCGGCACATTACCAAAATACCAGTCGGAAAATACGTAGGCATCAAGAATTTCGCCGCCGGAGGCATATTTTTTGGCCTCTTCGTTCAGTTCGCGACGCTGACCAACAGGATCAACCGCTCTGCTCTCATCCTTCAACTCGAAGTCATACCAGTAACGCCCCCGCGCAAAGCCACCTATCCGGGTAAGCGTGTCGCTATCCACATCGTAGCTGAGAAAAAGTTCGCTGTTACCCTTGACGATTTTGGAGTAGGTATCCCCTTTCTCGAAGTTGAGGTTACCGTCGTCATAGTTGTTGGTAGAAGCACCGATGTTGGCCAAGGGCTGACCGGGAGCGTATTCAGGCCCCAGGTTACCCTGGGCAATCAACCTTCTGTCCTGTGACTCGGTTCGCCAGCCAACGCCCGCCGACAGCGTCGTGTTGAAAGAGGCTTCCACATCCCCCACGTAAAATGAATAGGCAGCTGCCTGCCCGGATACTCCGGCTGCAACTGCTACGGCCAGCGGCAATTTAGTCCACTGCTGCCATTGATGTGTTTTTCTTGTCATTGGAAGGCTACTCCATTGTTGTTCTGAGTCGCTGCTCTGATTATTGGTGTTCACGATGTTTGGAGGCTTCATGCACAGTGCTCGTGATGTTGGCACTATAGCTAACGCCATCGAACGCTTTGATCAGTCAAAAGTATGATTTTACGATTAAGCCTCTCTCTATTACGCCCCTCTCTGCGGCAGACTTCCCTCGCACTGAGTCACTATAGTCAACAAATTTGGATGCAACCAGCCGGCACAAATCACAGCATTTCAATAGCCATCGCCGTTGCCTCACCACCGCCGATACACAGTGCTGCAACACCCTTCTTCTTGCCGTAGTGATTGAGGGAGTGCATCAGCGTCACCAGCAGGCGGGAGCCGGTGGAGCCAACCGGGTGGCCCTGGGCACAGGCGCCGCCGTGGATATTGACCTTCTCCGGGTCCAGGCCGAGCTCGCGGATCGGCATCATGGCGACCATGGCGAAGGCTTCGTTGATCTCAAACAGGTCCACGTCGTCCTTTGTCCAGCCGGTTTTGGCGAAAAGGGTTTCGATGGCACCCACCGGAGCGCAGGTGAATTCAGCCGGATGCTGGGACTGGGTGCTATGGGCAACGATCCGTGCCAAGGGTTTAAGGCCGCGCTTTTCGGCTTCGGATTCACGCATCAACACCAGTGCAGAGGCACCATCCGATATTGACGAGGCATTGGCCGCGGTAACAGTGCCGTCTTTGGCAAAGGCCGGGCGCAGGCTCGGGATCTTTTCGATGTTGGCGTTGTGGGGTTGCTCGTCGTCCTCAACCACTACCTCGCCTTTGCGGGTTTTGACGGTAACCGGGATGATTTCATCTTTCAGCAGCCCTTCTTCAATGGCTCTCTTGGCCCGGGTCAGGGAGGTAATCGCGTATTCGTCCATCTCTTCCCGGGTATAGCCTTTCTTGTCGGCCATTTCCTGAGCGAAAGCCCCCATCAGCCGACCGGTTTCCGCGTCTTCAAGGCCGTCCAGGAACATATGGTCCTGAGGCGCCTGGCCAGGCCCCATGCGGTAACCACTGCGAACACCCTGAAGAATGTACGGTGCATTGGACATGCTCTCCATACCACCGGCAACCATAATATCGTTGGTGCCGGCCTTGATCACATCGTGGGCAAACATGGCGGCTTTCATGCCCGAACCGCAAAGCTTATTGATCGTAGTGGCACCAGTGCTGTCCGGTAGCCCTGCCTGGCGCATTGCCTGGCGAGCCGGCCCTTGCTTGAGCCCTGCCGGCAGGACATTGCCCATGATCACTTCCTGCACGTCTGCCGGCTGCAAGCCGGCACGGCGGATAGCTTCGGCAATACTGATAGCGCCCAGCTCCGGCGCGGAAACCGCGGCTAGACTGCCCTGGAATCCGCCCATGGGGGTGCGCACACCGCTGACGATGACGACGTTGTCTGTGCTCATTGCTTGATCTCTCTATAGTTTGGGTAGTTCGTTATCGAATTGGACTTCGTTTAGTCCGACGCCTATCAGGCCTTGTGAGGTGCCTCGAGGTATTCCCTGGATTGCATTTCCAGCAACCGGGACTCCGTGCGCTCAAACTCAAACCCTAGCCGCCCGCCGGCATACAGGTCCGTAATCGAAGCTTCTGCGGAAATGATCACCTTGACGTTGCGATCGTAAAATTCGTCAATCATGTTTATGAATCGCCGGGCCTGATCGTCCTTGTCTTTTCCCAGCACCGGGACATTGCTGATGATCACTGCATGGAACTCCCGCGCCAGCTCGATGTAGTCGTTCTGGCTGCGCGGGCCATCGCACAGAGTCTTGAAATCAAACCAGACCACGTCATCGGCGTGGCTGAGGGCAGTCAGCTTTCGGCCGTTGATATCCAACTCCAGGCTGTGGCTGCCCGCCTCAAGCGCAAGCCCGTCGTAACTTTTCTGAAGGCTCTTGTCGGCATCCTCATCCAGGGGAAAGTGGTACAGCTCAGCCTGTTCCAGGGTTCTCAGGCGATAATCCACACCGCCATCCACATTCACCACCTCGGTGTGTTTCTTGACCAGCGCGATGGCGGGCAGGAAGCGGGCACGCTGCAGGCCATCCTTGTAAAGCCCGTCAGGCACGATATTGGAGGTACAAACCAAGGTCACACCACGGCTGAACAGACCATCCATCAACGTTGCCAGTATCATGGCGTCACCGATGTCAGAGACAAAAAATTCGTCAAAGCAAATCACCCGGGTTTCGTCCGCAAACATTTTCGCCACGATATCCAACGGGTTTTTCTCGCCTTTCAGGCTTTTCAGTTCCTTGTGAACACGCTGCATAAACCGGTGGAAGTGCACCCGCATCTTGCGATCAAAGGGCAGAGCTTCATAAAACGTATCCATGAGGTAAGTTTTACCGCGACCCACGCCGCCCCAGAAATACAAACCCTTCACCGGATCTTCTTTGCCCTTCTTGAACTTGAGGCGAAGTTTGACCATCGGTTTGTCACGCTCCCTTTCCGCCGCCACCAGTTTGTCGTAAAGTGACTGCAAACGGCGGACCGCATCTTCCTGGGCCGGGTCTTTGTGAAACTCGGGCCGCTCAAGGTCCTGCTGGTATCGTTCCCATGGGGTCATATGGGTAGTGGTCATACGGATTCGCTTTTGGGGTGTCATTAAGGCGTTTCCCGAAGTATGGTCATTCATAACGGCGGCGTATTGTGGCCGATTTTGGCTTTTTTCGCCACGTTCAACACCCTGAGAAACCGCTGCAACAGCGGGGGCGAGCCAGACATACGACGCAATACGACGATTGGCGCACGAGGCAATCGTGCGTGAACGGGCCTTAGGACGGTATACTTCGGGAAGGAATTCCTATTCATTAAAAGGATCATACAGCTTATGACAAACCTGATTCTGGCAGCCATCGCCGCATTGATTGTCGGCATTGTCATCGGAGTACTGGTTGGCCGGTCTGGTCAGGGCTCTACGCTGCGGCAGCGCCGGGCTGAACAGCAGATCGAGGAGCTGAGAAACGAGTACACACGCTATCAGGCGCAAGTGAACGAGCATTTTATGGAATCTGCGCATCTGCTGCGCCGCTTCAACGACACCTACCGGGACGTAAATCAGCACATGGCGCGGGGCGCTAACCGCCTGTGCAACGACGAAGACTGGCTGTTGGAGCTCGAGAAAGAGAACGCCAAGGCGCGTCTGGAAGGCGCCGCCAGCAAGGATGATGCAGAGCCACCCCGGGACTACGCCCCCAAGAGCGACCCCCAGGAGAAAGGCACCCTCGCCGAAGACTTTGGCCTGGCCGAAAAGCAGCAGAAAGCCTGACGCTTACACCGGGTTATCGCAGTCGATAAACCGGTGACTTACCCCAAATGCTTGCTCCAGGGCCCGCCCCAGGGCCTGAACGCCATATCGTTCAGTGGCGTGATGGCCGGCTGCGTAGTAATGAATGCCGCATTCGCGGGCAGTATGGGTAGTGGGTTCTGAAATCTCGCCACTGATATAGGCATCCAGCCCGGCTTCCAATGCGCTGCCAATGAACCCCTGAGCTGCGCCAGTACACCAACCGACCCTGGAAATCTCTGCGGAGCCGTCCCCGACCCAGAGCGGAGCACGGGCCAGACGCTCTCCGATCAACTCCGCGAACGCCCGGGGCTCCATCGGAGCGCTCAGTTCACCCTGCCACACAAGTCCACCCAGTGGCCGGGGATTGAGAATACCCAACACGTCGGCCAACTGCCGGTTGTTGCCATACTCAGGGTGATCGTCCAACGGCAGGTGATAGGCAACCAGATTGATATCGTGATCCAGCAGACGCTTGATCCTGTCCCGCTTCATGCCACGGATGGCCTGATCCTCACCTTTCCAGAAATACCCGTGATGCACCAGAATCATATCGGCATCGGCTTCGATCGCCGCGTCCACGAGCGCCCGGGAAGCCGTGACGCCACTTACTATGGTACTGACCTCTTCAGCGCCCTCAACCTGAAGACCATTAGGGCAATAGTCCTTGAAGTCTTGCGGGGCCAACCAGTCGTTCAGTGTGCGGAGTATCTCATTGCGTGAAGCCATGCTGCCTCCGTGGGTTTGCCTTGAATGTCTCGTGTTACACCAACGGTTTAAGGCACTCGACCAGTCGCTTGTTCTGGTCTGCCGTGCCGATGGTGATGCGCAGGAAGTCCGAGATGCGGGGCTTATTGAAGTGACGCACGATAACCCCCTTCTCCCGAAGCCCCTTCGCCAACGCCTCACCGGCATGGTCCGGGTGGCGCGCAAGAATAAAGTTGGCCTGTGAGGGCAATACATCGAACCCCAAGGCTTCCAGTTTCGAGGTCACCCACCCCCGCTCGCCAATGACGCCTTCGCAGGTGGCTCGAAACCAGTCTTCATCCTCGAATGCGGCAATGGCGCCGACCTGAGCCAGGCGGTCGATAGGATAGGAGTTAAAGCTGTTCTTGACGCGATTCAGGGCTTCGACGACCTCCGGGCTGCCGATGGCGAAACCGACGCGCAACCCAGCCAGGGAACGGGCCTTGGACAGCGTTTGGCAAACCAGCAGATTGGGATATTCCCCCACCAGCTTGATCGCACTCTCGCCGCCGAAATCCACATAGGCTTCATCCACAACCACAACCCGGTCGGGATTGGCGGCGACGATAGCCTCAACCTTGTCCAACGCCAGGTAACGCCCAGTGGGCGCATTGGGATTGGGGAAGATTATGCCGCCGTTCGGCTGCTTATAGTCCTTGGGATCAATCTCAAAGCTGTCGGTCAGCGGTACGGTCTTGCCTTCGATGTTGTAGAGGCCGCAATACACCGGATAAAAACTGTAGGTGATATCGGGGTACAACACGGGCTCACCGTGCTGGAACAGACCATAAAAGATGTGTGCCAGCACTTCATCGGAACCGTTACCGAGGAAAACCTGCTCGCCCTGCACGCCATAGTAATTCGCGATGGTGCTTTTCAGAGCCTCACTTTCGGGGTCCGGATAAAGCCGAAGGTTGTCATTCAGTTCCGTGTTGATCGCCTCGATCACCTTCGGAGACGGGCCGAACGGGTTCTCGTTGGTATTCAGTTTCACGAGGTTGGCCATTTTCGGCTGCTCCCCCGGCACATAGGGGACCAACTCCTTGACCCGTGAACTCCAGAACTTACTCATCTGACTGGCCCTCCCGAACCCGATACTCTGCAGAACGGGCGTGAGCCGTTAACCCTTCTCCACGCGCCAGAACAGAGGCGACTCGCCCCATCCTGTCGGCCCCGGCTGCAGAAAAACCGATCAGGGACGACCGTTTCTGGAAGTCATAAACCCCCAGCGGAGAGGAGAAACGCGCCGTCCCGGACGTCGGCAACACATGGTTGGGCCCGGCGCAGTAATCACCCAGCGCCTCCGCCGTATAGCGCCCCATAAAGATGGCACCGGCATGGCGAATCTCGTCCACCAGATTTTCTGGATCTTCCACCGAAAGCTCCAGGTGCTCCGGCGCAATACGATTGGAAACGCGAGCCGCTTCCGACAAGTCGGCCACGTGAATCAGCGCAGCCCGGTCCGTCATCGAGGTAGCAATGATGCCGGCCCGCTCCATGTTCGGCAGCAGCTTGTTGATGCTGGCTTCCACGGCATCCAGGAAATCGGCATCGGGACTGACAAGAATGGACTGAGCCTGCTCATCGTGCTCGGCCTGAGAGAACAAATCCATGGCAATCCAGTCTGGGTCAGTCTTGCCGTCACAAATCACCAGAATCTCCGAAGGGCCTGCAATCATGTCGATACCAACGGTTCCGAATACCTCTCGCTTGGCGGTAGCGACAAAAATATTGCCCGGCCCAACAATCTTATCGACGGCAGGAATGGTCTGTGTGCCGTAGGCCAATGCACCCACCGCCTGGGCCCCCCCCACACAAAAGACGCGATCCACACCCGCAATCGCCGCAGCGGCCAGAACCAGTTCGTTCACCACACCGTCCGGCGTGGGAACCACCATAATCACCTCGCCCACACCCGCGACCTTCGCCGGGATGGCGTTCATTAGCACGGAGGAGGGATAGGCCGCCTTGCCACCGGGCACATACAGCCCTGCCCGATCCAGCGGCGTGACCTTCTGACCGAGTACGGTGCCGTCATCGTCTTCATACTGCCAGGACGTCTGATTCTGACGCTCGTGATAGTCACGCACCCGCTCGGCGGCCTTCTCCAGAGCCACACGCTGGTCCTGTGGGATCGACTCCAGCGCCTGCCGCAACCGATCCTGCCCCATCTCAAGTTCCGCAACGGTGCCCACCTTCAAGCGATCAAACTTCTCGGTAAACTCCAGAACCGCTGCATCCCCACGGGTTTTCACCTCATGCAGGATATGACGAACCGACTCATTCACCTGATGATCCACACTGTCTTCCCACGCCAATAGCTTGGCCAGTGCACTGTCAAAGTCACTGTCGGAAGCGTTCAATCGTCTGATGCTGATATCAGTCATTTCTTCTTTCCTGCTTTGCGAATTTACTCCGCGGTTTGAAACGTGTCATTGGTCTGAGGACAAGGACATGGCCCGGGAACGGGTCAGGAAGGGCTTTCCAAAACTGTACGGAGCCATGGAAGGCGGAGTCCAAGCGCCACATGGATGTGCCGAAGGAGCGTGTTTTGGAAAGCCGTCCCTGAGCGCTTCTTACTCTGAAGCTCGCCTTTTTTCAACGGCGATCGACATTTTCTCAATTATGGGATTAATGCCCCGGTGTTTCATCTTCATCGAGGCACGGTTAACCACAAGTCGAGAACTGATGTTTTCAATCAGCTCGCGAGCCTCAAGACCATTCGCTTTCAGGGTATTGCCGGTATCAACGATATCGACAATCTCGTCGGCGAGCCCGAGAATCGGCGCAAGTTCCATCGCACCGTAGAGCTTGATGATATCGGCCTGCCGCCCCTGGGCCGCGTAATAGCGCCGAGCCAAGTTTACGAACTTGGTCGCCACACGCAAACGGCCCTCTGGCGCTTTGCAGTCTTTCTTCCCGGCCGTCATCAACCGACACCGGGAAATATTCAGGTCCAGCGGCTCATACAGCCCCTCACCGCCGTGCTCCATCAGCACATCCTTACCGGTTACCCCCAGATCCGCCCCACCGTATTGCACATAGGTAGGCACGTCGGTGGCCCGAAGGATCAAAACCCGCACGTTCGGGTCCGTGGTGGGAAACACCAGTTTCCGGGACTTCTTAACATCGTCGACCAGCTCGATACCCGCTTCTCTTAACAGCGGCAGGGTCTCGTCGAGGATTCGCCCCTTCGACAGCGCGATGGTGATGGAATCGGTCATGCGTCTTTCCGGTTCAATGTGTTCAGGCTGGCAGGCGGCGGATACTGGCGCCCAGCAGCTGCAATTTTTCTTCGATACACTCGTAGCCACGGTCGATGTGGTAGATGCGATCAACGATGGTGTCGCCATCCGCCACCAGTCCGGCAATGACCAGGCTTGCGGACGCCCGCAGGTCCGTTGCCATCACCGGGGCACCGGTGAGGTGATCCACGCCCTTGATGATCGCAGCGTTGCCCTCAAGAGCAATGTCCGCACCCATGCGGATCAGCTCCTGCAGGTGCATGAACCGGTTCTCGAAGACCGTTTCCACGATGGTGCCAGTGCCTTCGGATACCGCATTCATCGCCGCAAACTGCGCCTGCATATCGGTCGGAAACGCAGGGTATGGCGCTGTGCGCAGGCTGACCGCCTTTGGCTGATTGCCTTTCATATCCAGCGAAATCCAGTCCTTGCCCGTATCAATGTGGGCACCGGCCTCTTCCAGCTTCAGCAGGACTGCTTCCAGCAGATCCTCGCGGGTATCCTTGAGCTTGACCCGGCCACGGGTAGCTGCGGCAGCAACCAGGTAAGTGCCGGTTTCGACGCGATCCGGCAGCACATCGTAGTGACAGCCATGCAAACGCTCGACACCGTTGATCTCAATCGTTGCAGAGCCATGACCCTTGATGTCAGCACCCATGGCGATCAGGCATTCAGCGAGATCCACCACTTCCGGTTCCCGGGCAGCGTTTTCCAGGATGGTTTTACCATCGGCCAACGCGGCAGCCATCATCAGGTTTTCCGTACCGGTGACGGTCACCGTGTCCAGGAAGATGTGCGCGCCTTTCAGGCGACCATTGGTCTTCGCCTTGATATAGCCATTCTCGACCTTGATGTCGGCACCCATCTGCTCCAGGCCCTGGATGTGCAGGTTTACCGGTCGGCTACCGATGGCACAGCCACCGGGCAGGGAGACTTCTGCCTCACCAAAGTGAGCCACCAGCGGGCCCAGCACCAGGATCGACGCACGCATGGTCTTGACCAGCTCGTACGGCGCATGGAATTGCTTGATGGTGTTGGCGTGCACCTCGACGCTCATTTTTTCGTCGATCATCAGCTCAACGCCCATGCGGCCAAGCAGCTCGATCATCGTGGTGATGTCGTTCAGGTGCGGCAGGTTGCCCACGGTCACCGGTTCATCCGCCAACAGGGTGGCAGCCAGAATCGGTAGGGCGGCGTTCTTGGCGCCGGAAATCCGGATTTCGCCATCGAGAGGCTTGCGGCCTCTGATCAGAAGTTTGTCCACAATGGTGTCCTGTAGTTTGCGGGCATGTCAGCCCTGGCGCGCGGCCCATTCAGCCGGCGTAAAGGCCTTGGGGTGCAGGGCATGAATGGTACCGTCCAGAATGTGCTGGAACAGCGCCTTGTTGATCAGTTGCTGCCGTTTGATGGTTGGCAAACCCTCGAATACATCGCCCACTACAACAACAAGATAGTGATTGCCATCGACCTGCACTTCGACCTCACAGCCAGGCAGCGCCTCTTTAACCAACTCGGCAACTTCGGTGGCTTCCATAAATAATCCTCGGGCGTTTTTAAATCAGGGGCGAGATTGTAACCAATTATGGCATTCGGGTCAGCTATGGTGCAGGTTTTCAGAAGAGGACTGGGAGGAAAAGCCCGGCAAATGGCGATCAAGGCCGCTCAGGGCCGCCAAAGAGTTCAGCCGCGCACTTACGCCGGTGAATCGCAGAGCCTGACTGCGGGCAACTGCAAGGCGGTGCCAACACAGCAGCAGAGACAGCACCACGCTGTGCGCGGTGCCCATGGCGGACAGGTCCACCTGTAAATCCGCCTTGCTCGCCCGTATCCACTTCTCGCCTTCCTGCCTGACGGAGATCACGGTGAGCGGATCAACCGCGCCGCTCACCAATAGCGTGTCGCCATCAAGAGTCACCACGGGCCGGCTTGCATTCATGATTTGTCGACTTCACCTTCGAGGTTCAGCGATTCCACTGCATCGCCCCAGTCGTTGATAACAGCCTGGACCTTGCCGCCGTTCTTCTCCATCTCCTGGCTGAAACGATCACGGAAAGCCAGCCCGATGTTCACACCTTCGACGATCACGTTTTCCATCATCCAGCGTCCTTCATCTGTTTCGTACATGGAATAAGTCACGGGGTAGCGATTGCCAGAGGCACTGATCACCTCCATACGCACAGACGCCCGACCGTCGTCATTCGGGTTGATCGTGGCTTCCTTTACCTCGATGGTAAAATCGTCAGCGCTCACCAGAGCCTGAGCGTAACTGTCGAAAAGACTGCGCTTGAACTTCTCGACGAACTCGTCGCGCTGCTCCGGTGATGCCTGCCGCGCATAGCGACCCATGACCCGGGCAGCAATTCGGCGAAAGTCGACGAAGTTCTTCAGCTCCTGATCCATGCTCCGATAAAACGCCTGTGGATTCTGCTCGTACAGGCCCTTTTCCTGATGGAGCTTGTCGACCAGGCGCTGGGTATTTTTATCCACATACGTGCGGAGGTCCTCCTCCGGTCCGGCGTGGGCCGGTGCTGCCAGCGCCACCATCAGCAACGCAACAATCATCAGGCTATGTCTGATCAGAACCATGGTTTTCTCCCGTGAACCACTTTCTTTCATTGTGACTGCCCGGAGGCAAAGTTGGATATGAGCCGCTCAAGATTCATGGCGGATTGTGTGGAATAGAACGTATCCCCGTCCCCCAGGGACTCCATATCACCGCCCACCGATATATCAATGTACTGTTCACCAAGCAGCCCGGATGTACGTATTACTGCTGAGCTATCCGCCGGGATATTATCCACACTGGCGTTCACATCAATGGTCACGCGGGCCTGGTAGGTTTCCCGATTCAGGGTTATCTCCCGGATCTTACCCACCGTGACACCAGCCATGGACACTTTTGCCCGGGGCGTCAGCCCGCCAGCGTCGTTAAAGTTGGCGTAGAGCGTGTACGAACTTTCCGGGGCCTTCGGTGTCAGCCCGCTGACCTGCAACGCCAGGAACATTATGGCGGCGATGCCCGCGATCATGAACAGCCCCACAATCACTTCTGTTGTTCTCTGTGCCATTCCGGCCCCCTGTTTCCTGACGTTTCAGTATACCGCGGTCAGAAGTCACCAAACATGACGGCGGTAAGCACAAAATCCAGCCCGAGTACGGCCAGCGACGAATACACCACGGTTTTCGTGGTTGCGGCACTGATACCAGCTGAGGTGGGCACACAGTCGTAACCCTGATAGACCGCAATCCAGGTACAGACGAACCCGAACACAAGGCTCTTGACGACACCGTTCAGAACATCGGCGGTGAAGCTTACGGAAGACTGCATGTTGCCCCAGAAAGAGCCTTCAAACACGCCCAGCCACTCCACACCCACGAGCATGCCGCCCCAGATACCAACCACCGAAAACACAGCAGCCAGCACGGGCACTGAGATAAAGCCCGCCCATAACCGCGGGGCAATCACCCGGCGCAGTGGATCAACACCCATCATTTCCATGCTGGAAAGCTGTTCGGTGGCTTTCATCAACCCGATTTCCGCCGTCAGTGCGGAACCCGCACGGCCGGCAAACAACAGCGCGGTCACCACGGGGCCCAATTCCCGCACCAGAGTCAGGGCAATCATCTGACCGATCGCGGCCTCAGACCCGTAGTCACTGAGAATGGTGTATCCCTGCAACCCCAGAACCATCCCGATAAACAGGCCGGACACCACAATGATGGCCAGGGACAGAACACCGACCGAGTAAAGTTGCTTCAGCAACAGCGGAAAACCAACCGAGGGCCGCGGAACACCTGCCAGGGCACCGAAAAGGAAACGCCCGGAGCGACCGAGCGATGCAATCACGTTCAGCCCCAATCGGCCAAAAGCCGCCAGCCGGTCCATCAATCCCCCCTCCCGGCAACACTCCAGTCCAGAGCCGCATCCGCAGCCGGATAGTGGAACGGCACCGGACCGTCCGGATGACCACGCAGGAACTGCTGAACCTGCTCCGATGGGTGCGCCCTCAACTCCTCGGGCGTGCCGTCGCCTATGATACGGCCGTCTGCAACGATACAGGCGTAGTGGCAGATACTCAGGGACTCCGGCACATCATGGGATACCAGCACGCTGGTCAGGCCCATGGAGCTGTTGAGATCCCGGATCAGCTTCACCAGTACTCCCATGGCAATCGGGTCCTGGCCGGTAAAGGGCTCGTCGTACATGATCAGCTCAGGGTCCAGCGCGATGCTGCGGGCCAGGGCCACGCGCCGGGTCATACCACCTGACAGCTCTGCCGGCATCAGATCCCGGGCTCCGCGAAGCCCCACAGCTTCGAGCTTCATTAGAACGATGTCGCGGATCATGTCCTCCGGCAAGGTGGTATGAACCCTGAGCGGGAACGCCACGTTTTCAAAGACACTGAGATCCGTGAACAGCGCTCCACTCTGGAACAGCATTCCCATCTTTTCCCGCAGACGGTAAAGCGCCTTGCGCTTGAGCTGAGGAACGTTCTCCCCCGCTACGGATATGCTGCCGGAATCCGGTTTCAGCTGGCCGCCGATCAGCCGCAACAAGGTAGTCTTGCCGGTGCCGCTCGGCCCCATGATGGCGGTAATCTTGCCGCGGGGAATGTCCAGGCTGACGCCATCAAAGATACGACGATTCCCGCGCTTGAAAACCACGTCTCTCAATTCAATGTAGGGGGATGTGTCCATACCTGCTTCCAGAACCGCCTGAGTGTCGGTGAACCCGCATTCCCAGCCTTTAATGAGTGCGCTACATTATGTCAACCTGCCGTGAACCTCAATCCATCCATCACAAAATGAACTGATGTCAATGATCAGTTTTACTGAACGTCTTGTCATGAAGGGCAGCCAAAGCCGTTGAAGTGATATACTTTTGCCACGACGAAAGCATCAACATTTCGAACCCGGAAGCCAGATGAACACCGAAACCAGCCAGACCTTCAAAGAATCCGCCCTCCGAGCCATTGAGATCGAGCGTGAGGCCATTCACGCCCTGACCGACCGGATTGATGACCGTTTCGTCCGCGCCTGCGAAGTCATCATGGCGTGCAAGGGGCGCGTTGTCGTGACCGGCATGGGCAAATCCGGCCATATCGGCAACAAGATCGCTGCCACCCTCGCCAGCACCGGAACGCCCTCGTTCTTCGTACACCCGGGCGAGGCCAGCCACGGTGACCTGGGCATGATCACCAGCCAGGATGTAGTGCTGGGCATCTCCAACAGCGGCAACACCAGCGAAGTGCTGACCATTTTGCCGTTAATCAAACGCATGGGAGCCCCGCTGATCAGCATGACGGGCAACGAGAACTCCATCCTGGCTCGGGAGGCCGTTGCCAACCTGGATATCAGCGTCGCCCAGGAGGCCTGCCCTCTCGGCCTGGCCCCCACCTCCAGCACCACGGCCACTCTGGTGATGGGTGATGCCCTGGCCGTGGCACTGCTTGAAGCCAGGGGGTTCAGCACCGAAGACTTTGCGCTCTCACACCCCGGTGGCAGTCTGGGCCGCAGGTTGCTGCTGCGTGTCAGCGATATTATGCACACCGGGGACCAGATCCCCCGAGTGCAGGAAGACACCACCCTCAGCGGCGCACTGTTGGAGATTTCCCGCAAGGGCCTGGGCATGACAACGGTCATTAACGCCGAGGGCGACCTGGTCGGTGTATTTACGGACGGCGACCTGCGCCGCACCCTTGACCGCTCCGTGGACATTCACAACACACCGATTGCCGAGGCCATGACCCGCAACGGTCGTGTGATCCACGATGACCAACTGGCCGCCGAGGCACTGAACATGATGGAAGAGCTGAAGATCAACGCCCTGCCCGTCATCAATCGCGACGGCAAACTGACCGGCGCTATCAACATGCACGACTTATTGCGGGCGGGAGTCATCTGATGGCCGACACTCTGCGCCCTCAATGGCCAGCGGAGCTGATTGAAAAAGCCGCTGCCATTCGCCTGCTGGCCCTGGATGTGGACGGCATCATGACCGACGGCACTCTGCTGTTCAGCGCTTCAGGCGATGAGATGAAAGGGTTCAACATTCTCGACGGCCTGGGCATCAAACAGGTTATGGCTGCTGGCATCAACGTTGCCGTCATTACCGGACGGCGCTCGCCGCTGACAGAGAAACGCATGAATGACCTCGGCATCCCGCACCTGATGCAAGGCCGAGAGGACAAGAAAATCGCCCTGCGGGAACTGGCTGCACGGCTGGAGATCGCGCCAAACCAAATCGCCTACATGGGCGATGACCTGCCGGACCTGCCCGCAATCCGTTACGCCGGGCTGGGCATAACAGTACCCAACGGCTACTGGCTGGTGCGCCAGCACGCGGATTTTTGCACGTCGGCCGCGGGGGGTAGCGGCGCCGTCCGTGAAGCCTGCGAACTGCTGCTCTGCGCCTGCGGGCAGCTCAACGCAAGCCTGCAACCCTACCTGGAGCAGGACTGAATGGCCGCTGAAGCCCTCTTTACCCGGCCCTGGGTACGAACTCTGGGGCTGGCTGTCACGATAGTGGCACTGTTTTTCCTGCTCTGGCAAAGTGACGAGTCATCAGAGCCGGTGGATGCCGCCGCGCTGAGAGGCGAATCGGAACCAGACGGTTTCGTGGTCAATGGTCGCTATCTGTCTTTCGATGAGACCGGGCGGCTTACCGCACACTTCGAAAGCCCACGTATCGAGCAATTCGAGGCCCGCAACGAAACCATTATGGAGTCGCCGAATGCGAGGCTCTACGGCGACCCCGGCAACGCACCCTGGCAAGTCCAGGCCAACAAAGGCCAATTCATGGAAGCTGACGACCTGGTTTACTTGACGGGGGATGTTCGGGTGTCCCAGCAAGCCCAAGGCGGGCGCCCCCTGACATTAACCACGTCAACGCTGACACTGGATAACACAGAGCGTACTGTTTACACAGACGCCCCGGTGGAACTGACCGACTCGTTCAGCCTGACCCGCGCAACCGGCATGAAGGCATGGATTGATGACCGAATCCTCGAACTCGACTCTGACGTGGAAGGACGCTATGAGACCGGCAAGTAAATTCATGCCCAACCCTCACCGCAATAGGCACCGACCGGTGGCATCGCGCCCGGCAGTCTCAGCGATTGTCCTGGCGCTGACAATGACCGTGGGCATGCCGTTCGCCGCGGCCTTTGATCTTGAGTCTGACCAACCCATCAGGGTCAATGCCGACAACGCGCGGCTCGACGAAGGCCAGGGCATTGCAACCTATACCGGCTCGGTTGAAATGAGCCAGGGCGATGCCAACCTTATCGCGGACAAAGTTGTACTCCACCGGGATGAGAATGGCGTCAGCCGCATTGAAGCCACCGGTACCCCGGCACGCTACCGCCAGCCTGCCATGGAAGGCCAGGGCGAAACCGACGCCCGTGCGCTAACGATCACCTGGTCCGCCTCCGACAACCGGGTTACCTTTCAGCGCGAAGCTGTGATCGAACAGGGCGGCAACCTGTTCCGGGGCGACGTCATTCATTATGACAGCGCCGAACGCGTGGTGACCGCAGAAGGCTCTGCTGACCAGGGCGATGGCAGCGGTCGCGTCGAAATGGTCATCCAGCCGCGCGGCAACGCCGGTAGCAATCCAGATAACAACCCTAACGGACAGGATATCGATGGCAGTTCTCAGGGCCAGTAACCTCGCAAAAAGCTACAAACAGAAGAAGGTCGTCATCGACGTTTCCCTGGAAATTCGCAGTGGCGAGATCGTCGGCTTACTCGGCCCCAATGGCGCGGGCAAAACGACGTGTTTCTACATGATTGTTGGCCTGGTTCCCGCCGACAACGGTCGAATCACCATCGACAATCAGGACATAACGCCGCTGCCCATGCATGGTCGTGCCCGCAAGGGAATCGGGTACCTGCCCCAGGAAGCATCCGTGTTCCGCAAGCTTACCGTACGCGACAACATACTGGCGATCCTGGAAACCCGCCGCGAACTCAAACGCACTGACCGGGAGGCCAAGTTAGAGGAACTGCTTGAAGAGTTTCACATTACCCACATCCGCGATAGCGTCGGCATGGCCCTGTCAGGCGGCGAGCGACGACGGGTGGAAATTGCCCGGGCGCTGGCGATGGAGCCGGCGTTCATCCTGCTGGACGAACCCTTCGCCGGAGTCGACCCGATCTCCGTGAGCGACATCAAGCAGATCATCCGACACTTGCGGGACAAGGGTATCGGCGTACTGATCACCGACCACAACGTGCGGGAAACCCTCGACATCTGCGAGAATGCCTACATTGTCAGCGGCGGCCACATCATTGCCTCTGGTAATTCGGACGATATACTGGCCAACCAGCAGGTCAAGGAAGTGTATCTGGGCAACGAGTTTCGCCTGTAGTACACTCGGCAAAGAACTTGCTTGGTGCGGCAAGTAGCCAGCATACAAAGAGTTTTTGTGCAACCCCGGCTCCAGAAAGCGCCTTGATGACGTAAAGAGAGAGCCTGAGTGACGGAAGAGAGAGACCGAGTGACGGATCCTGAACCATGGTTATGAAAGCCTCACTACAGTTAAAGCTGGGCCAAAGCCTGACCATGACGCCCCAGCTGCAACAGGCTATCAGGCTTCTGCAGCTCTCCACCCTGGACCTCCAGCAGGAAATCCAGCAGGCATTGGAATCCAACCCAATGCTGGAAACCTCCGAAGACGACGACAACCAGAATCCGGAATCAACGGACAGTGACAACGAGTCGTCTGAAACAGCGTCAACCGAGGAATCCAACACCGCTTCAGACACTGCTACTGAGTGGGACGAATCCGAAAATGGACCTGACTGGTCATCAGAAACGGACAGTCCCGACACCATTCCCGATGATCTTCCCGTCGACACCGCCTGGGATGACATTTACCAGTCAGCCCCCGCGTCAGCAGCCCGTAACGACGACGAAAACGACCACGACTTCGAAACCCGTAATTCCCCCACCGAAACGCTCCAGGACCACCTGGAATGGCAACTGAACCTGACGCCCATGAGCGAGCGGGATCAGGCCATCGCCCATGCCCTGATGGATGCGGTTGATAACCACGGCTACCTGACCTCTCCGCTTGAAGAAATTCATTCAGGCATGGTGGACGAATCCGACGAAGACCCGCTGGAACTGGACGAAGTGGAAGCCGTTCTTCATCGCCTGCAGCACTTCGATCCACCCGGCGTGTTCGCCCGTAATCTGCAGGAATGCCTGCTGATCCAGCTGAATCAGCTGCCCCCGGAAACACCCTGGCTGGCTCAGGCGCGACTGGTGATTACCCACTACATAAACCTGCTGGGTAACCGTGATTACGCCCAGCTGTTACGCCGCAGCCGCCTGAAAGAAGAGCAGCTACGGGACGTTCTGGCACTTATTACCGGGTTAAACCCCCGTCCCGGCGACACCCTGGATCAGGCCGAGCCAGACTACGTCATCCCAGATGTGATCGTGCGCAAGCACAATGAACGCTGGCGCGTGGAGCTGAATCCTGAAATTGCACCGCGCATTCGTGTGAATGCAAGCTATGCTTCTCTTATAAAGCGTGCGGACAGCAGTGCTGACAACACCTACCTGCGGGACCAGTTGCAGGAGGCAAAGTGGTTCATCAAGAGCCTGCAGAGCCGCAACGAAACCCTGCTTAAGGTGGCCACGCGCATTGTCGAGCACCAGCAGGGATTCCTGGATCATGGCGAGGAAGCCATGAAACCATTGATTCTCTCGGATATTGCCCAGGCGGTGGAAATGCACGAGTCGACCATTTCAAGGGTCACCACCCAGAAATACATGCACACGCCGCGGGGCATATTTGAACTTAAGTATTTTTTCTCGAGCCATGTCAGTACCGACGAGGGTGGAGAGTGCTCATCCACGGCAATCCGCGCGATGATCAAGAAGCTGATTACAACGGAAACTCCGAAAAAGCCATTGAGCGATAGCAAAATTGCAGCCATGCTAGGAGACCAGGGTATAAAGGTGGCTAGACGAACCGTGGCCAAGTATCGCGAGGCAATGCACATTCCTCCGTCCAACGAGCGAAAGCGATTGGTGTAGGAAGCGTCTGTTCCCGGCCTCACGGGGAGAGCCCTTTCCTGAAAGTATACCGCCTACAGCATAACGCTGTGGCACACAGCCGGTATCCTAACGGGTGCCGGCAAGCTGAAAACAGGAGAAGCCTATGCAACTCAATATTTCAGGCCATCACGTAGAACTGACTCCCGCACTGAAAGATTACGTATCAGGCAAATTTGAAAAGCTTGAGCGGCACTTCGACCATATCAGCAATTGCCAGGTTACCCTTGAGGTGGAAAAAGTGCGCCAGATGGCGGAAGCTACGCTTCACGTGATAGGTGGTGAGATTCACGCAAAGGCCGAAAACAGCGATATGTACGCTGCCATTGATGCACTGGTAGACAAGCTGGACAGGCAGATCCTGAAGCACAAGGAAAAGAACGTAGACCGGATGCACGGGAACGGCGCCCGCTAGGACGACGCCCCCGGCATGACAGTTAATCGAGCTGCGGCACTGGCTAACCATGCAACACGTGCCGCAGCCTTTTTTTACGGAAATGCAGTCGATTCATGACCGACACATCCCTGACTATCGAGAACATTCTCGCGCCGGAGCTAACCCTTTGCCGGGTGCCTGCCTCCAGCAAAAAGCGGGTTATGGAAACCATTGCCGAGCAGATCCAGCAACACGACGCTTTGCTCAGCGACACCCAGATATTCACTAATCTGGTCGCACGGGAGCGACTGGGGAGCACGGGTATCGGACAGGGCATCGCGATCCCCCACTGCAGACTGGAAGGGCTGGATCACGTGGTTGGCGTTTTGCTGACCCTGGAAGAAGGCGTTGCGTTCGATGCTATCGACAACCAGCCGGTGGACCTCGTCTTCACCTTGATTGTCCCCAAGGAAGCCACCAGCGAGCATCTTGAGCTTTTGAGCCAACTTGCTGAAAAGTTCAACGAACGTGCATTCTGCGACCAGCTGCGTCAGTGCACTGATGCAGGCTCTCTCTATCGCCGGATGACAGCCGAAACAAGCTGAACAACTCCACATCCAAGGTGAACGGGCTATGAAACTGATCATCGTCAGCGGCCGATCAGGTTCCGGGAAAAGTACCGCGTTACATGTTCTGGAAGACCTGGGCTTTTACTGCATTGACAACCTGCCCATTGGCCTCCTGTTCCCCCTCACACAGGAAGCCACCAACCAGAACTCTCCCAGCCGGCTGGGAAAGATGGCGGTCAGCATCGATGCCCGTAACCTTTCCGGAGAATTGAGCAACTTCGAGGATATCTACCGCAGCCTTCAGGATACTGGCGTAACCATCGAGATCATCTATCTCGACGCCGATGAACAGTCTCTTCTGCAGCGCTTCCATGCCACGCGCCGAAAGCATCCACTGAGTGATGACAAGACCTCCCTGAGGGAGGCCATCGGTAACGAAAAGAAGCTTCTGGAGCCGCTGTCCAAGCTGGCAGACCTCTACATCGACACCACGGGGCTGTCCATGTACGAGCTCCGGGATATGGTAAAGCAACGAGTCGCGGGCAGGCGCCACCAGGAACTGGCACTGCTATTCCAGTCATTCGGATTCAAGCACGGCGTGCCGTTGGATTCGGACTATGTGTTCGATGTGCGCTGCCTGCCCAATCCCTATTGGGACACCAGCCTTCGGCAGTTTGTGGGCACCGACCAGCCGGTTATCGATTTCCTGGAAAAGGAGCCGTTGAGCCGTAAGATGGTCGAGGACCTGACCCAATTCCTGGAAAACTGGCTACCCTCGTTCGCAGACAGCAACCGCAGCTATATGACCATATCCATCGGCTGCACCGGTGGCCAGCATCGCTCGGTTTATATCTGCGACCAGCTCGGCCGCTATTTCTCGGGCAAATACAGCAATGTGCAGGTTCGCCACACCGAACTGCCCCACCTGCAAAGCAGGGAAAGCTGAACCGCCTATGATCCGCCGCCCCATTACCATCATCAACAAACTTGGGCTCCATGCCCGGGCCGCAGCCAAACTGGTGGGCAAGGCATCTGAATTCGACAGCAGCATTCAGATCAGCCGCAAAGGGCGACAGGTGGACGCCAAAAGCATCATGCCAGTCATGATGCTCGCCGCCAGCCAGGGATCAGAGGTAGAGCTGATTGTAGACGGTCCGGATGAGTCCGAAGCTGTCGATGCGCTGGTTACGCTGATCAACGACTACTTCGGGGAAGGCGAATAACCACCTCCACACTGGACATCCTTGCCCGTCTACGGCATTCACCTACAACTCTTCCTCACCTATGTTGCCTAACTCCGCTATAATACGAGGGTTTTCTGACCGTGGGTGATCCATGACCGATATTCTGGAGAAAAGCCAAGCGCGCCAACGCCTTCGCTCCCTGAGCGAAGCGCTGGACAGTGGCGCCCTGAAACAGGTTGCCCGCATCCTGAATGGCGGCCTGAGCCCCAGTGACATCGCCCACCTGCTGGAATCATCACCACCCCGCCAGCGTGCCCTGCTCTGGAACCTGGTCGACAAGCAGCTTGAAGGCGAAGTCCTCCAGTATCTGAACGACGATATCCGAGGTTACTTCCTGAGCCAGCTGAACGCTCAGGAACTTGCTGACATCATCGAGGATTTCGAGTCGGACGATCTGGCCGACTTACTGCAGCAGTTGCCCGACACGGTCATCCAGGAAGTCCTGGACACCATGGACGAGCAGGACCGCCAACGTGTCGAAGAAGTCCTCTCCTACCCGGAAGATACCGCCGGCGGCCTGATGAACACGGACACCATCACGGTGCGCCCGGACATCAGTATCGACGTGGTTTTGCGCTACCTGCGCCGTCATCGCAACCTACCGCCGATGACGGATAGTCTTATCGTGGTCAGCCGACGCGACGAGTTCATCGGCATGTTGCCTATCACCAAAATGCTCGTATCCAACCCGGCGGCAACCGTGCGGGAGGTGATGGACACGGACATCGAACCGATACCGGTTACGCTGTCCGACACCAAGGTGGCAACCCTGTTCGAACGGTACGACCTAATCTCAGCACCCGTGGTCAGTGAGGAAGGCCGACTCCTGGGCCGAATCACCATCGATGACGTGGTTGACGTTATTCGCGAAGACGCAGACCACTCCCTGATGAGCATGGCCGGTCTTGATGAAGACGAAGACACCTTCGCGCCGATTCTGAAGACCACCCGGCGCAGGGCCGTGTGGCTGGGCATCAACCTGCTTACGGCCTTTACCGCTTCGGCCGTGATCGGGCTGTTTGAGGCGACCATCGAAAAGGTTGTGGCGCTGGCGGTATTGATGCCCATCGTGGCATCCATGGGCGGCATTGCCGGCAGTCAGACCCTGACCCTGGTCATCCGTGGCATGGCCGTGGGACAAATCAGTGGCGCCAACGTGGGCTGGCTGCTAAACCGCGAATTTATTGCGGGTGCCCTGAACGGATTGCTCTGGGCAGTGGTGGTTGCGTCAGCGGCAACCCTCTGGTTCAGCGACATCATGATTGGCGCCATTATCGCCGCCGCGCTGATTATCAACCTGATCGCTGCGGCACTCGTGGGCACCGTGCTGCCTCTGTTCCTGAAGTCCCGCAACATTGATCCGGCACTGGCCGGTAGCGTTATACTGACAACGGTCACGGATGTGGTCGGCTTTATGGCCTTCCTTGGTCTGGCGACGATATTCTACGGATAACCTGTATCCGACAACACGGACTGAAAATGAACGACTCCCAAGACGACGCCCCGGAATACCTCGGCCCGAGCAAATCCCAACTCAAGCGCGAAATGCACCAGTTGCAGGACCTTGGCAGGCGTATGCTGGATCTGAGTAACGATCAGCTCAATACCCTGCCGATCAGCGACACCCTGCGGGCGGCCATCGAGGAATCCCGTCGCATTCGCCAGAACGAAGCCCGTCGCCGCCACCTGCAGTACATCGGAAAGATTATCCGCCAGGAAGACGACCCGGAAGGGCTGACTCGAGCCATTGATGCTTTCGATGCCGGAAGCGAGGAGCACACCCGCCGACATCACCTTGCTGAACGTTGGCGAGACCGGATGATTGAGGAAGGCGACTCGGCCGTCGGCGAATTCCTGAACTACTGCACAACGGCGGATATACAGCATCTGCGCAACCTCGCGCGCAACGCTCGCCGGGACGTGCAGAAAGAAAAGAATACCGGCCAGCCACGAAAGCTGTTTCGCTACCTCAGGGAGTGCATCGACGACGCGGAAGCCGCCGGAAACTAAAGTCTCCGGTGCTCCCAGACGGGCATCCGTGTGCGGATGTCCTTGAGTGTTTCACGATCAAGCTCTCCAACGACGACACCCGGCCCTTCATCGACCTCGGATAGTATTCGGCCCCAGGGATCGACGATCGCGCTGTGCCCATAGGTGCGCCGGCGCTCACTGTTCTGCCCACCCTGGGCCGCTGCCACAAGCCAGAACTGATTCTCAATCGCACGGGCACGTATCAGCGCATGCCAGTGGGCGTCACCGGTATACCAGGTAAAGGCACTGGGCAGGGACACCCATTCTGCGTCCTGCTCCCTGAGCTGTCGGAACAGCTCGGGAAAGCGCAGGTCGTAACAGATGGCCATGCCGAGTCGGCCTGCCGGTGTATCAATCACAACCACGTCTTCACCCGGCTCGAAGGTATCCGACTCACGATACTGCCCCTGGGCATCTTCAACGGTGGCGTCAAAAAGATGAATCTTGTCGTAGCGGGCAACCTCACGGCCTCGGTCATCGTAGACATAGCAGCAGGCACGAACCCGATCGGTCACAGTGGACCAGTCCGGCCTCGCCGCAATGGGTAGCGAACCACCGACCACCCAGATGCCAAGTTCGGTCGCCTGCTGTGCGAGGAATTGCCGAATCACGTTGTCCGGTTCCGCTTCCCGGCGGCCACAGCCGATCATCTGCTTTGTGGCCAGTACCGCAAAGTTTTCAGGCAGCACTGCAATGCTGGCACCTGCGTCGGCCGCCTCCTTCAGCAATCTTGCTGCCTCGTTGAGGTTGGCGGCGATGTCATGGGTACTCACCATCTGTATCGCCGCTACCCGACTTGCCTGCCATTTGACGGGATTGTCTCTTTGCGTTGACATTACGGCCCTCCTGCCAAAACCATCAATTGCCGGTATCGAATACCCGCCTCAGTCGAACGTCTGGTTCGTCCCAGCTTCCACTTACACTATAGGTCGCACTGGTGAGTTTGCTCAATGGATCACCCAACACTTTGTCGAGGACAAACAACGCGCCGCCAATCGGAGCACCTGCCCCCATTAACAAAGCGGCCAGTGGCAGGTTCTGGGTCAGAGGCAACACCACCACCATTCTCATATCGAGGGTTTCCTCAATCATGTTGGAGGTGCCCGTCAGCTTGAACGCGCCGGAAGGCCCTACCACCTGCAGCTCTGGATCCAACGTCAGCAGGCCGTTAATCATGCTGGCCTTGCCGGAGATGGCATCGAAGGCGACACCCGCTTCGTACAGATCGGAGAAATCGAGCTTCAGGCGTCGCCAGAGCGTGTCAGCATTGAGCAGGTTGAACACCCGGAACAGCTGAGCCGTATTGTTGCCCTCAAGGATGACACCGTCATCAAAACGCACACTGACCGAGCCACTAAGGCCCGAAACGTCAAACTGATCCGGGCGGCCGGGCCAGTCAATATCAAGCTTGACGGCCGTGTTCTTGCTGCGGAAGGGAATCTCAGCGCCAACCAAGGTGTCCAGGTCTGCCAGCGACTTACCGTTGATATCACCGGTAAAACGGGTGATTTCCCGCCCGGCTGCAATGCTCCAGGACAGCTCCCCGGTCAGGGTCAGGGATTTGAGAGTGCCAACAATGTCCTGTACTAGCAGTTGTGTGGCTTCGGGCCTCAGTTGGAACGACCAGCTACCGGCGTTTTCCCCATCCATGTTGAGAGCGGCAATACGGACATCCACGTCCGGCCAGTTGCCGAGGCCCAGGTCACGGAATGTCTGTGCCTGCTGTTCGGGCTCCTGTTCATCGCCCGACTCACTATTGCCCCTGGAGAGCATCAGGCGCTCAAAGTCGACGCTGACCGGTCGATCGTCCTGGGGCCAGAGCACATGGCCTGACGCCCATTCCGAGTCGGTAGTGATCAACCACTCACTGTCACTTTGCCGCGCAGACACCGTAATATCAGTCAGTTGGCGGTCGCCCAGAAACAGTTCGTTCAGGGCAACGTCTACCATTCCCGACTCCCAGGTCATATCCAGGTTGGCGCGATCTTGCCAGTCGACTGACAGATCGACGCCGGACTCTTGTCGGGGCGTGACCGTTACCCTCAGGGGCGCTTCATCATCAATGTCTTTTGCCAGCGGTTCAGGCCAGTCAACCGAGAGCCCGGCCAGGTCCGAATACAGCGTAACGGCGGAAGCGGTGTCCGTTGAGACGTCCAACGTTGCCTGGTAGCCAATGTCGCCACTGAGCCCCATGTCCATGCCCTCCGGCAACTCAGTTCGATCCAGGAGCTGGCGAACGTCAAGGCGACCATATTGACGGATATTGAGCGATTGACCGTTCTCACTCCGCCGCATCAGAACCGTGACCGGAGCTCCCATAAACCGAGCTTGCAGGGGGTTCTCGGAAAATCCCTCATCGCTGTTAAACCCCAGTTCCCCATTGACCTGGGTCCACTGTAGATCGGCTTCGGGATAAGTCAGGGTACCGGAATCGGCTCTGACGCTGGCGTTGATGGTGGGCGGCGCATCGGATATCAATGGCAAACCAAGCCCGAGATCCAGGTGAAAATCGCCATCCAGGACGATGCTCCGCCCTGCTTCTCCCGCCAGCTCACCCAGGGGGCTGTTGTCCATCCAGAAAGCCAACGCTGACCCGGGAACCGGGGCTGACGCATCGACGTACACCTGAATATCCTCACCCTCCGGGACAACCCTCACCTCGCCGGGCTCCAGTTCCAGCCCTCCCGTTCGTCCTGCGCGGATGTCGACCCGGGTGCGACCATCCTGAATAAAGACTTCACCACTGGCATCCGCCACCTCGGGCCATCGCTCGTCGTAGCGGATACTGGCTTCTTCGAATCGGTAAACCATTGAGGACGAGAAAGAATTTTCCGGGGCGTCACGATCAATCTGGCCATGACCGTAAAACTCACCGCTGGAGATATCGGCCTTGGTGATCGACGTCGTCAGCCATTGGTAGAGGTCAGGGTCGACAACCTTCATTGGCACGAAGTCGGCAAGCATATCGGCCGTACCATCCCGCACACCGACCCTCAGCCCCAAATTGTCCTCCCCGCCCTGATCCATCCGCAGGTCAAAGGCACCCGTCAGCCGGGTGTTGGCACCATAAACCATACGGATATCATCCGCGTATACGCGGGTTACCCCTCCCTCAAAACGCCAGGCCACACCTGCGCGGACGTCGCCGAGGCTCCAGAACCCCCGGAACAGCTCCGGAAAACCGAGTGACAACCCCTCGCTGTTCACTCTGACGAAACCGCCTTCCCGGTCAATAACCAGGCTACCATCAAGACCAGACACACCCGGCGCACCGTCATGGGCCCTGACGCCAATATTGTTCAACGCTGCCGTCAGCTCAAAGCCACCGCTATCATCCGTGGGCAGATTAAGCATCACCCGGTCCAGGCGGCCGGTGGGGCGATAATTCTCAAGGGCCCTTTCAGCCCTGCCTGGCAACAGGTTCATGCCTGCGACCAACCGTCTAAGGGGTTGGAGTGGAAGCGCATCAGCGATCAATCTTCGGCCCCCGTCGCGATGACTGAACCGGAGGCTGAACGGAGAAACCGTATTGCCGTTCCACTCCCACTCAAGTTCCTTTACGTGAAACTCACCGGTGGCGTACCAGGGCTTAGCCGCCGCTTCTGGCTCACGCTCGCCCAACGTGTCGTGCCTGCGCCAACCAAATTTCGCCCTGATGTTCTCTAGTGGGGCCAGGGATTGGAGACCGACACCGAGTTGCAGATACGGCGTTTCCAGGTTGCCACTGACTTGCTCGATGTGCCCATCCCGAAACGTCATCCAGACCTGACCTCCGAGATCAAAACCTTCCGCCCGAATGTTCCGCCAGGCGTACTCCTCTGCGAGTCCATCAAACAACCGGCCGGAGTTAATATCTGCATAAACCTGCCCCGTGAAGTCACCACGGAAGAAGTGCCGACCAACCAGCTCGAAGCTGGCCAGTTGTTCGGTCGTTCCCGGCCGCATGGCACGGCCTGATGCATGAAACAGCCCGCGCCGGTAGATCAGATCCAACTGAGGCACCTCTACGTGCCGCAGGGTGCCATTGGCGTCGCGAATACCAAGGTCCAGGCGTGTAATCTTGACGGAAGGGTCGGACAGCCATTCGCCGGCAATATCCAGCCAGAGTTCCAGGTCGCTTGCCACGGGATCGGGAATATCGACACCTTCGACGGTCACCGCCCCCCTCGGTGTCTGGTTGATCGTCAGTTCCAGCCCATCGGCGTCAAAATCAGCGAACACAATACGCAGGCGCATGAGCGAGGCGAGAAAATCGAGGCCAATGCGGACGCTCTTCAGTGACCCGGCAACGTCACTACGGTCGTTTTCGGAGACGACCACGATATCGCGGGCGACAATGGTTGGATCCAGCCAGTTCCAGCTAGAGGAAAGCGAACCAATACTGACCGGCTGGCCCAGCTCAGACGACAACCGTTGTTCAATCGAAGAGCGATATTCGTTGATGTTCTGAGTAACCTGGCGCCCTATTCCGGCATAAAGTGCAAGCAGGACGACGACCGCCAGCAACAACCACCAGATCAGACTGGCGGCGCCCGAGACGATTCGAAGTAACAGATGTTTCAGAGTTTGATCAGCCACACTGGATGCCATCAGGGGTAATCGCCACGCCTAACCAATGCCTGCCGGGCCGGCGTTACAGCAGTACCACATCATACTGCTCCTGACTGTAGAATGGCTCAACCTGAAAACGGATGGTTTTGCTGATAAACGTCTCAAGGTCTGCCACGTTGTCGGACTCTTCATCCAACAGCCGATCCACCACGCTCTGGGACGCCATCACCAGATAGCTTTCCGCGTCATAGGCGCGATTGACCCTGAGAATTTCACGGAATACTTCATAACAGACCGTTTCGCTGGTCTTGAGAAAGCCGCGTCCATCACAGATGGGGCAAGGCTCACATAAAATCTGACCAAGGCTTTCGGTGGTGCGCTTACGGGTCATTTCCACCAATCCGAGCTCGGAAACCCCGGTAATCTTGGTTTTGGCGTGATCCCGCTCCAGCATTTTCTCCAGCATTCGGTGGACCTGGCGCTGGTGCTCGGAATCCTCCATATCGATGAAATCGATGATGATAATACCACCGAGATTCCTTAACCTGAGCTGGCGACTAATGGCACGGGCCGCCTCGAGGTTGGTCTTGAAAATGGTTTCTTCCAGGTTGCGGTGCCCCACAAACGCGCCGGTGTTGATATCGATCGTGGTCATCGCTTCGGTCTGGTCGATGATCACGTAGCCACCGGATTTGAGCTGGACCTTGCGACTGAGGGCTTTCTGAATTTCATCCTCAACAGAATACAGGTCAAAAATGGGACGTTCGCCCGGGTAATACTCGACCTTGTCGGAAAACTCGGTCACAAACTCCTCGACGAACTCCATCACCCGCTGGTGGCTTTCCCGACTATCGATGCGCACCTTCTCAGTCTGTGGACGAATCAGGTCGCGAATGGTGCGGATAAACAGGGGAAGATCCTGATACACCACCGAAGGCGCCTGACTTCGGGTAATGCGCTCCTCAATGGCCTGGTTCAGACGGTGCAGGTAGGTCATATCGCCAATCAGGTCATCTTCCGAGGCAGCCTCTGCAGCGGTGCGAATAATGTAGCCGCCAGAGATGTCCGGTTCTGCGGCAGCACCCTCTTCAACCAGTGACTTCAACCGTGAACGTTCGGTCTCATCTTCAATTCGCTGGGAAATACCAACATGACGGACGCCAGGCATGAATACCAGATAGCGCGAGGGGATGGATAGCTGGGTGGTCAGCCGTGCACCCTTGGTTCCAATGGGGTCCTTGGTGACCTGAACCACGAGGGACTGCCCTTCTCGGAGCAGGGTGCGGATATCCGGAACCGTTTTCGGTGTCTCGGGGGCTTCGCTGGCCGGCTGCTGACTGGTGACGACATCAGAGGCATGAATAAACGCCGCACGTTCCAGGCCGATGTCTACAAATGCCGCCTCCATGCCGGGCAATACACGAACCACCTTGCCCTTGTAAATGTTGCCCACGATGCCCTTGCGGCTGGTGCGCTCAATGTAGGCCTCCTGGAGCATACCGTTCTCCACGAGCGCCACCCGGGTTTCCACCGGGGTCACATTGATCAGTATTTCTTCACTCATTGCGGCTCTCCTGCCTGCTGTTCCAGGTTTCCCATACCGGGTATCCGGCACCGGCCAGTAATGCTGCGGTTTCCTGCAGGGGCAGTCCCACTACGGCGCTGTAACTGCCTCGGAGTTCCTCTACAAAAATACCACCCCGCCCCTGAATGCCATAGCCGCCCGCTTTATCCATGGGCTCACCAGTTGCCACATAGGCATCGATTTCCGCCGCCAACAGCTCGCGGAAACGAACATTCGCTATCACCAGGCGGGACTCACAAATACCCTTGTGAACCACAGCAACACCGGTCATGACCTGATGGGTGGTTCCCGAGAGCGCCTGTAACATAACGGTCGCATCGCCGGTGCTGTCTGGCTTGCCCAGAATCCGGCCCTCCAGTACAACCGAGGTGTCCGAACCAATCACCAGGCAGCCAGGCTTGGAAGCACTTCCCGCCAGAGCCTTTTCCCGGGCAAGGCGTTCGACATAGTGTTCGGCTGACTCGTTGCTCGCGGGCGTTTCGTCAATATCCGCCGGCTGAACCAGGAACGACAGACCGATCTGCCTTAACAGTTCGGCTCTTCGAGGAGACGCTGAGGCAAGAACAATAGACTGCATAGCGCCCTCCAATCCTAGCCAAGCTTGCGATTCAGGTTATCCAGCAACACACACAACACCGGCCAGACCAGAGCGCTGGTCAGCGCCGGCCACAAGTAGCTGAAACCGGAGCTGTCAGCTCCCAGTGTCTGCTTGATAAAATGCACCAGCATCTGGTTGATACCCAACAACAGGAACACCATCAGGCACTGCTGCGGCAAAGGGTACATACGCAGCCGCTGGTGAATGGTCAGCACCAGGAACGCAATAACACCCATGGCCAGGGCATTCACGCCCAGCGGGGTGGCTTCCAGTACGTCCAGCAGCAGACCGAGGCACCAGGCCAACAGGATACCGAACTGGGCCGGTGCCCGGAATGTCCAGTAGAACACAATCAGGCCCAGCCATTCCGGCCGGAACTCAAACCAGCCCAGCGGAAACAGCGAACTGCTGAGCACCAGGGCAAACAAAACGCTCAGGGCAAAAACGGGATAACTGATCACCGACAGCATTAGCGCACCCCATCCTGTTCTGGTGATCCAGCATCGGAGCCTTCGGGCGAGCTTTCAGCGTCATTCGTGGCGTCGTCCTGTTCCGGTGAAAACACAACCAACACCAGGCGACTCCGGTTCAGTTCCGCCATTGGCGTAGCACGAATTTTCACAAACGGTTCACCCGGCTCCTTGGAAATCTGGTCCACTTCCGCCACCGGGTAGCCCTTGGGAAAACGCCCCCCCAACCCGGAGCTGACCAACAGATCCCCTTCGCGAATATCGGCGGTATCCGGCACATGCACCAATTCAAGCGTGCTGGTGTCCCCATTTCCAAGCAGGATAGCTCGCAAGCCATTGCGAACCACTTCCACAGGCACCGCGTGGCTGCTGTCCGATACCAATAGAACCCGTGAGGTAAAACTACTGGTTTGTTGGACCTGCCCCATCAGGCCGTTGGCATCCAGGATAGCCTGGCCGACCACAACACCGTCGCGACTGCCTTTGTTGATCACCACTTCGTGAGAGAACGGGTCCGGTGAAACACCGACTATTTCGCCAACTATGACCCGGTCATCAAGGACCTCTGAGGAGTTCATCAGCTTGCGCAGTTCGTTGTTTTCTGAGGCCAGGGCGGCATATTTGAGCGCCCGGCGCTCCAGTATCAGCAAGCGAGCACGCAGCGCTTCGTTTTCTTCCTGGAGGTCTTCACGGGTGGTAAACAGGCTGGCGACCCAGTCGCTGAATTCGGAGGGTGCATTGCCAAGCCAGTGAACCGGGGCAAGGCCGGTACCGATCGCGCTGCGAACCGGCGTTACCTGATCGAAGCGGGCATCCGCAACAATCAGTATCGCAGAGAGCACAATAACCAGTAGCAGCCTGAAACCGGGAACGGGGCCTTGGACAAAGATGGTTTTAATAGCTCACCCTCCCGCACTCCATGCAGGTGTCCATACGACAACCGCCGCCGTGATCATTCACGAGCGGCGGCCGGGTAAAGGCAATGTCGGGGCGTAAAGCCGGAGTCAAGGTCAGCCCTCCTGGGAGAACATTCCGATTCCGCCACGATCAATCACTTCCAGCGCCTTGCCGCCACCACGGGCGACACAGGTCAGCGGGTCTTCCGCAATAATCACCGGCAGGCCGGTTTCCTCGCTGATCAGTTTATCCAAACCGCGCAGCAACGCACCACCACCCGTAAGCACAATGCCACGCTCGGCGATATCAGACGCCAACTCTGGTGGCGACTGTTCCAGGGCGCTTTTCACTGTCTGGACGATCTGCGCCAGGGATTCCTGGAGCGCGTCGAGGATTTCCTCGCTGTTCAGGGTAAACGCCCGGGGCACGCCCTCTGCAAGGTTGCGGCCGCGAACGTCGATCTCGCGGATATCCAACCCCTCATAGGCACAACCAATTTCGTGTTTGATGCGCTCTGCAGTGGAGTCACCGATCAGGCTGCCGTAGTTGCGGCGAACGTAGGTAACGATCGCTTCATCGAACTTGTCGCCACCGGTACGAACAGACTCGGCGTACACAATGCCATTCAGGGAGATGATAGCGATTTCGGTGGTGCCACCGCCGATGTCCACAATCATGGAACCGCTGGCTTCCTCCACCGGCAGGCCAGCACCAATGGCCGCAGCCATCGGCTCTTCAATCAGGAACACTTCCCTGGCACCAGCGCCCAGGGCGGATTCACGGATAGCCTTACGCTCTACCTGGGTGGATTTGCTGGGAACGCAAACCAGTACGCGGGGGCTTGGGGTGATAAAGCTGTTCTCATGCACCTTGTGGATGAAGTGCTGGAGCATTTTCTCGGTAACCACGAAATCTGCGATCACACCGTCTTTCATCGGACGGATGGCGGTGATGTTTCCCGGTGTGCGGCCAAGCATGCGTTTGGCTTCGGCGCCGACGGCTGCGACCATTTTCTGTGAGCCAGAGGTGCGGATGGCTACAACGGAGGGCTCGTTGAGTACGATACCGCGTTCGCGCACGTATATAAGGGTGTTGGCGGTGCCCAGGTCGATGGACAGGTCGCTGGAAAATAAACCTCGGAGTCTTTTGATCAACATTCGTGTAGTTTCAACCTGAGAGTTGCAGTCGCAAAAATGATGCGGCAACTTTAGCAGTGAGCACCCCCGCAGGCAAGGCACCATCGGGGCTCCCGAGGCGCCTTTCGCGCTTTTCTCCTTTGTTTTGGCCCCTCCCGCGATTGTTTGAATCTGTTACCATAGCGCTTTCTTTTTGAACTTGGGTGCATGGGCGCTTGAGAGACAGCCTTCCAAAACACGCTCAAGCACGTCCGTGTGGCGCTTGGGCTCCGCCATCCATGGCTCCGCACAGTTTTGGAAGGCTGTCTCTCAAGCACCCTCATCATCCGTGCAAACGTCAGTTGATATAAAGCGCGCATTTAAGTTACTGAAACTTCATATATATGGGAGGAAGCGTGACCATTTCCCGCAAGGACATTGAGAAAGTCGCTGTGCTCGCCCGCATTCGGGTGGACGAGGAGCAGGTTTCAGCGCTGGAAAAGGATCTGGGCAATATCCTGGATCTGGTGGACCAGTTGAGCGCGGCGGATACCGATTCGGTGGCGCCCATGGCCCACCCCTTGGATGCCGTCCAGCGCCTGCGCCCGGATGAGGTGACGGAAACCAATGAACGGGAGGCTTTCCAGGAGATTGCGCCGGCTACCGAGAATGGCCTCTATCTGGTTCCCCGAGTGATTGAATAAAGGGCATCGATTGACCCGACGAACAGCGACGTAAACAGGACGTATCATGCATAACAAATCCGTAGCAGAGCTTTCCCGAGATCTGGAAAGCGGCAAGATTTCCAGCGTGGAGCTGACCCGGCAGTTCCTGGGCCGCCTTGAAAAGGAAGATGAGCAGCTCAACAGCTTTATCACCATTACGGAAGAACAGGCCCTGGCCGACGCCCATGCGGCAGACGAGCAACGGGCAGCGGGTAAGGCCACACCCTGGACGGGTGTGCCCTTCGCCCACAAGGACATATTCTGCACCAATGGCGTGGCGACCACCTGTGGCTCGAAGATGCTGGCGAATTTTGTGCCACCCTACGATGCAACGGTCACGGAGAATTTCCGCAAGGCGGGCGCTGTGTGCCTGGGTAAGACCAACATGGACGAGTTCGCCATGGGGTCGTCTACCGAGTCCAGCTACTTTGGCGCCACTGCCAACCCCTGGGGTCTGAGCCAGGGCGAGAAGCGGGTGCCGGGCGGCTCTTCCGGCGGCTCCGCGGCGGCGGTTGCAGCGCGGCTGGTGCCCGCGGCGACAGCCACGGATACCGGCGGATCCATCCGTCAACCGGCCGCGCTGTGTGGCGTGACCGGGCTGAAACCAACCTATGGTCGGGTGTCCCGTTACGGCATGATTGCCTTTGCTTCGAGCCTGGACCAGGGTGGCACCATGGCCCGCACAGCCGAAGACAATGCGCTGATGCTGAATGTAATGGCGGGCTTTGACCCCAAGGACTCCACCTCCATTGACCGTGACGTTCCGGACTATACCGCAACGCTGAACGAGCCGTTGACAGGGTTACGCATCGGGCTGCCGAAGGAATACTTCGCTGGCAACCTCAGTGCCGCCATGGAAGAACAAGTTCGGGGTGCTATCCGGGAGTACGAGAAGCTCGGTGCCACGGTAAAGGAAGTGTCCCTTCCCCACGCTGACCTCGCCATCGCGGCCTACTACGTTATCGCCCCGGCCGAGGCCTCGGCCAACTTGTCCCGTTTTGACGGCGCCCGTTATGGCTACCGCTGCGAAGACCCGAAAGACCTGCTGGACATGTACACACGCACCCGGGCCGAAGGTTTCGGCACCGAGGTCAAGCGGCGGATTCTGGTGGGCACCTACGCCCTGTCCGCCGGTTACTTCGACGCCTATTATCTGAAAGCCCAGAAGGTTCGTCGGCTGATCCAGCAGGACTTCATTAACGCCTTCAAGGAAGTGGATGTGCTGATGAGCCCGACCACGCCCTCCCCGGCTTTTATACAGGGCGAGAAAACCAGCGACCCGGTGACCATGTACCTGGAGGACGTGTTTACCATTGCCATCAACCTGGCGGGCATCCCCGCCATGTCCGTTCCAGCCGGGTTTGTGGATGGGCTTCCAGTAGGCCTGCAGATTATTGGGGATTACTTCTCCGAAGCTCGCTTGTTGAACGCCGCCCATCAATTTCAGCAGGTGACCGACTGGCACCAGCGCGAACCGCAATAAGCCCGATACAGGAGAACGACTATGCAATGGGACATTGTGATCGGGCTGGAGATTCACGTTCAGCTCGCCACCAAAACCAAGATTTTTTCCGGCTCCAGCACCGCCTATGGTGCCGAACCCAACACCCAGGCCAATGCCGTTGACCTGGCCATGCCGGGCACGCTGCCAGTGCCGAACGAGCAGGCATTCCGCTACGCGGTGATGTTTGGCCTGGCGGTCAACGCCGAGATTGAACGCCGCTCAGTGTTCGAACGGAAGAACTATTTCTACCCGGACCTTCCCAAGGGCTACCAGACAACACAACTGGAGCGCCCAATTGTCGGCCCCGGCTATGTGGATATCGATCTGGCCAGCGGCGAATCCAAGCGGGTGCGTATTCACCATGCCCACCTGGAAGAGGATGCCGGAAAATCTCTCCATGAGGATTTCCACGGCATGACGGGCATCGACCTGAACCGCGCAGGCACGCCGCTGATTGAGGTGGTCACTGAACCCGACATGACCAATGCCGATGAGGCTGTCGCCTTTGCCAAAAAACTCCACGGCATTGTCACGTCCCTGGGCATCTGTGACGGTGACATGTCACAGGGCTCCATGCGCTTTGACGTGAACATCTCACTCAAGCCCAAGGGTTCCGATACCCTGGGCACCCGCACCGAAACCAAGAACCTGAACTCCTTCCGCTTCATGGAGCAGGCCATTGCCCACGAAGTCGAGCGGCAGATGGACATTCTCGAGGACGGCGGCACCATTGTTCAGGAAACCCGCCTGTACAATGGCGACCGGGACGAGTCCCGCTCTATGCGCACCAAGGAAGAAGCCAACGATTACCGCTACTTCCCCTGCCCGGACCTGCTGCCGGTGGACATCGACGACGCCTTTATCGACGAAGCCCGCAACAGCCTCCCGGAACTTCCGGATGCCCGCAAGGCCCGCTTCAAGGAGCAGTACGGCCTGAACGACTACGATGCTGGACTACTGGCTGGCGACTCGAAACTGGCCGCATTCTTCGAAGCCGCCGCTGATCGCGGGAAGGACGCCAAGTTGGCTTCCAACTGGGTTCAGGGCGAATTCTCCGCACGTCTGAATGCGGAGGAAAAATCTGTTGCCGACTCACCGATTTCCGGCGAGCAGCTTGGGGATCTGGTGGTGCGCATCGCGGACAACACGATTTCATCGGCGGGTGCCAAGAAAGTGTTCGAGGCGCTCTGGGCCGGCGAAAATGACAGCGTGGATGCGATTATCGATGCCAAAGGCCTGAAGCAGGTGTCGGACACTGGCGAGCTTGAGAAGATGGTGGACGAGGTTCTGGCCTCCATGCCGGATCAGGTGGCCCAGTATCAGCAGGAATCCGACCCCAAGAAGCAGAAGAAGATGCTCGGCGGGTTCATGGGGCCGCTGATGAAGGCCTCCAAGGGCCAGGGCAATCCGAAGCTGTTTAATGAGATTCTGGTGAAGAAACTGGGGGGCTGACCCTCTGGCTGCGGCCCCAGCCTGCTTGGTTTGGGGGGAGGCCTCGGTGGGAGGCTTCTCCCAAAAAACGCTTCAAGCACATCCGTGTGCGCTTGGGCTCCGCCATCCATGGCTCCGCACATTTTTGGGAGAAGCCTCCCACCAAGGCCAACTGGCTCCGAGAAAACGCCTGACAAGCAACTCCAGCCCAAGGAGGCTAGTAGCGTAACCTGAAGACTACCGAACAAGCCGACCCCATAGATCATGCTCATCCGCATGCTCGACCGCAGCCTGAACAATCTGCCCCGGAACAAGATCGGTTTCGTCGTTGAGGTAAACCATGCCGTCAATCTCCGGCGCATCCGCCTTGGAGCGGCCGATGGCGCCTTCTTCGTCGACTTCGTCGATGAGAACGTCAATAGTCTGGCCGATTTTGGCCTGCAATCGGGCCGCTGATATTTCAGCCTGTTTTTCCATGAACCGGGCCAAGCGCTCTTCCTTTACTTCTTCCGGAACGGCACCTTCGATCTCGTTCGCCTTCGCACCTTCCACCGGGCTGTATTTGAAGGCTCCGACACGATCAAGCTGAGCCTCATCCAGCCAATCCAGCAGGTACTGGAAATCTTCCTCTGTTTCGCCGGGGAAACCGACAATAAAGGTGGAACGGATGGTGAGCTCCGGGCAGATGTCACGCCACTTGCGAATGCGTTCCAGCGTCTTGCTGTCGTGGGCCGGGCGTTTCATGGCCTTGAGCACTTTCGGGCTGGCGTGCTGGAACGGGATATCCAGGTACGGCAGGATTTTGCCCTCCGCCATCAGCGGGATCACATCGTCCACGTGCGGATAGGGATAAACGTAATGCAGGCGCACCCAAACGCCCATTTCACCCAACGCCTCACACAGGGACTGCATCTTGGTCTTTAGCGGGCGGCCCTGCCAGAATCCGGTACGGTACTTGGTGTCGACACCGTATGCAGAGGTGTCCTGGGAGATCACCAGAAGCTCTTTTACGCCAGCGTCCACCAGGCGCTTGGCCTCGTCCATCACGTCACCAATCGGGCGACTGACCAGGTCGCCGCGCATGGACGGGATGATGCAGAAGGTGCATCGGTGGTTACAGCCTTCGGAAATTTTCAGGTATGCATAATGCCGGGGGGTCAGTTTGATACCCTGAGGAGGTACCAGGTCCGTAAACGGATCGTGTTGCTTGTTCGGCGGCACGAACTGGTGCACCGCTCCCACAACTTCTTCGTAGGCGTGTGGGCCGGACACGGCGAGAACACCCGGGTGAGTGTCACGTATCTTGTCCGCTTCAACACCCATGCAACCGGTTACGATGACCTTGCCATTTTCATTGATTGCTTCACCAATGGCATCAAGGGACTCCTGCTTGGCGGCATCTATAAAGCCACAGGTGTTCACCACGACGATATCAGCATCGTTATAGGTCGGTACCACATGGTAGCCGTCCAGCCGAAGCTGGGTCAGGATGCGCTCGGAATCAACCAGGGCCTTGGGGCAGCCAAGACTGATAAAACCCACTTTTCCGCTGCCTGCGGGAACGGATGAAATCTTGTTTGTCATAACCTGCACGAAATCGTGGAGCCGTTAGCGGCCCCGGTGGATGTTGGTGCGTAGTTTACCGCAGCCAATCCGACACCGTAAGTAACAGCTGTCCGTCGTATCCGCTGATCGCGAGCGCTCCGAATCGATATTGGTGACACCACGCTCACATTCAGTTCACAAATCTGACAGTTTTGGCGACAGGCAACTTGCTGATCACCAAACAAACAACTAAACTTTCAGGAAGTTAAGATCGAAACAACAAGCGCTTGCTGTTTTTCGCACTCGCCATATTGCAGATTTATGACAATTGGCTGGCTTTCTCGTGTGTATAGAAAGCGTGCCTGGAAAGAAGGCAGCGAGTAAAAAATAATAAAGGATTGAACGATGGGTAAGGCTGCCTGCTTTGAAACCAGAGATGCAAGAAGAGTGACTATGAAACCAGTTGCCGCCAAGCCAAACCTACGCAACCAACAACGCGTCGATGTCGCTACCGAAGCCCGGATTGAAAAAACCGACGGCAGCTGCCTTACCTGTAAAGTCTCCAACATTTCCCGAACCGGCCTGATGGTCCTCTGTGATCAGGACTCCGTGAGAAAACTGGTTCCCGGCCAGAAAACACCGGCACCCGGAAACTGGATATCCGTAACAACGACATTCTCTGTGCCGGTTGTTGCCAACCAACCCGTTTCTGTGATCGCCGGAGGCAACATTGTCCACATGCGACGAATTGCCCGCGACCAGTTCCAGCTCGGCATCCAGTTCTCGGAGTTCGAAGGCAATGGTTTCGACTACGTGAACAACTACGTCAGCAAACTGCTTTCCACCTCGTCGCACTAACTCGGAAGTTTTACCCTCCAGCCTTTCCTGCCGCTATATTGTTATAGCAGTAAACTCTAGTTACCCGACTTCTTATGCCATGGCCTGATCTGGTATCATTGCGGCATTCACACGCCCAGCCTCTATCGAATCCGGAGGCACGCAAAGCGGTAACAGGACACGATGACCACTTACAACCTGACGCATCTCAAACAGCTGGAAGCTGAAAGCATCCACATCATCCGGGAAGTTGCAGCCGAGTTCGACAACCCGGTCATGCTCTATTCCATCGGGAAAGACTCCGCAGTAATGCTGCACCTGGCCCGCAAAGCCTTTCATCCCGGCAAGCTGCCCTTCCCGCTCTTACACGTGGACACCACCTGGAAGTTCAAGCAGATGATTGAATTCCGGGACCGCAAAGCAAAAGAGTATGGCCTGGACCTGATCGTCCACAAGAACGAGGACGGGATCAAACAGGGCATCGGCCCCTTTACTCACGGCAGCGCCAAGCATACCGACGTGATGAAAACCCAGGCCCTCAAACAGGCCCTGGACAAGTACAAGTTTGATGCTGCTTTCGGCGGCGCTCGCCGGGACGAGGAAAAATCCCGTGCCAAGGAGCGCGTCTATTCCTTCCGTGACGAGTACCACCGCTGGGACCCAAAGAACCAACGTCCTGAGCTCTGGAACATCTACAACGGCAAGATCAACAAAGGCGAGAGCATCCGGGTATTCCCGCTGTCCAACTGGACCGAGCTGGATATCTGGCAGTACATCTACCTCGAAAACATTGAAATCGTGCCACTTTACTACTCTGCCAAGCGGCCCGTCGTGGAACGCGATGGCACGCTGATCATGGTGGACGACGACCGCATGCCTTTGAAAGAAGGCGAAAAGCCGATGATGAAATCCATCCGCTTCCGCACCCTGGGCTGTTACCCACTGACCGGCGCCATCGAATCCGAGGCAGACACGCTGCCGGAGATCATCCAGGAGATGTTGCTGGCAACCAGCTCCGAACGCCAGGGCCGCGTGATCGACCACGATTCGGCCGGCTCCATGGAACAGAAAAAGCGGGAAGGGTATTTCTAAGATGGCACACCAGTCTGATCTGATTGCGGAAGATATTCAGGCCTACCTGAAGCAACACGAAAACAAGGAACTGCTGCGCCTACTCACCTGCGGCAGTGTGGACGACGGCAAGAGCACCCTTATTGGCCGCCTGCTGCACGACACCAAGATGATCTATGAAGATCATATGGCGAGCCTGAAAAGTGACAGCGCCAAGATGGGCACAACGGGCGAAAAGCTGGACCTTGCCCTTCTGGTCGATGGCCTGCAGGCCGAGCGGGAACAAGGCATCACTATTGATGTTGCCTATCGTTTTTTCTCAACTGATAAGCGCAAGTTCATCATCGCAGACACTCCCGGCCACGAGCAGTACACTCGCAACATGGCGACAGGGGCATCGACGGCTCAAGTTGCGATCCTGATGATCGATGCGCGCCACGGCGTTCTGACCCAGACCCGCCGCCACTCTTACATTGCCTCTCTGCTTGGCATTCGCCACATCGTGGTCGCAGTGAACAAAATGGATCTGGTTGATTTCAGCGAAGAACGCTTCAATGAAATCAAGGACGACTACCTGGCGTTTGCCAATCAGCTTGGCCTGAAGGATATTCGCTTCGTGCCACTGTCTGCCCTCGAAGGCGACAACGTCGTTAACAGGAGTGAGAACACACCCTGGTTCGACGGCCAGCCCCTGATGGACATTCTGGAGACGGTGGAAGTATCCCACGACAAAAATCTGGAGCACTTCCGCTTCCCCGTCCAGTACGTGACGCGCCCGAACCTGAACTTCCGCGGTTTCTGCGGCACCATAGCCTCTGGTGTTGTGCGCCCCGGCGACAAAGTGATGGCCTTGCCTTCACGACGCACCAGCGCAATCAAAGACATTGTGACGTTTGATGGCAACCTGGAAGAAGCCTATATCGACCAGGCGGTCACACTGACGCTCACCGATGAAATCGATGTCAGCCGAGGCGATATGCTGGTCAAGGCTGAGGATGAGCCAGAAGTGGGCAACCGCTTCACCGCCAACATTGTCTGGATGACGGACGGCCCGCTGGAAACCGGTCGCCTTTACGACATCAAGCTCGGCCCGACGTTTACCTCGGCTACCGTCAAAAAGATTCATCACCAGACCGACGTCAACACGCTGGAGAAGAACGACAACCCGTCTGCGCTTCAGCTGAACGAAATCGGACTGTGTGAGCTGACCCTGAGCCAGCCCATTGCGTTTGATGCCTATCAGCGCAACCACGCCACGGGCAGCTTCATTGTGATTGATCGACTGACCAACGTGACGATCGGTGCGGGCATGATTGCTGGCACTGCAGGCACAGTTGAGTCGCTGGACCCGGTGACCAGCGAAGAGCGCGAGCGCCGTCTGGCGCAGAAGCCTGCCATTATTGCCTGTAACGGCAAGCAGGCCACGGCGCTGGCCTTGGCAGTTGAACGGGCGCTGTTCGATCAGGGCAAGACCTCCGTTGTCCTCAGCGAGGACAACGCCGGCAATGCCGAAGACCGTCGGCGCGCAGCGCAGGTGGTCAGTGCCCATGGCCTGATTGCCATTGCGGTGAACCTGGGTGCGGATGTGGCATCGGCGTCTGTTTCTGCAGACAATGACAAGGAGATCACTGAAGCGGTGACTTCACTGATTCAGGACCTGATGCGGCATAAGCGGGTTTAACCTCGCTTTTGGGACTTGAGGATAGCCCCCATGGTCTTAGGCCTTGGGGGCTTCTTCGTTTTGGGGCTGATCCCACAGCCCTATAAAAACCATTACAATCCCAATCCCTGAAGGTTTACCCTCAGCCTCCTACACGCTCTATTAACCAAGGGACTCTTGACTCCATGGCCATCAAACAGCTCCGCACTCTCTTCGCCAGCCAGTATCAGCCCGGACAGCCGGCGCGGGTTCGTCCCGGCGAGGCGTTGGCCGAGCCGGGTGGCGACTATGAGGCGCTTCACAAGCAGATGAAGCGCCTGTTCAACAGCAAGCCCGGCAAGAAATACGGTCGCTTTTCCGAGGACATCGGTGAAAGTCCGTTTAGCAGCTGGCTGAAGGACTACCGGGAGGACAAGCAAAGCTTTGCGTCGATGACTGACCGTCTTTTTGGGCAATGGCAAGAACTGCTGAACAGCGCCCAGGAGGAATTTGAGGGGCACCTGATGATTGTCCACGAAGCCCTCGCGGATGCGGAGGTGGTTTATCTGTTTATCCTGGAAAACGACAGCGCCATGCGTTTTGATGCCCAGCAAACGTTGGACGCGACGGACATCCTGAGCCTGTCGCGGCTGAATCTGGCGGTGCGCGTGGAATTGGACGACTGGCTGGGTGACAACGCCGGCGAGAACTATCTTACGCTGGTCCACGCTCGTGGTTCCGGGGAAGGCGGTGACCTGTTCATCAAGCTATGCGGTTTCACCAATCAGGTGGATGTGGAGAAAGAGACGCTGACGTTCATGGATGCCGTGGAAGCCTTTGCCAAATCATCCGAACCGGAAGAGGCAGGCAAGATTCGGGCGCGAGCCTATGAGTTCTCGAAGGAGCAGCATGCGTTGGGCGAGCCGGTGGCCATCGAGGCATTGTCGGGCTACCTGGATGAGAACGAGCCTCAGCGTTTCAAGGAGTTTGCCAGTGAGACTGCCGAGCTGCCGGAAAGCGGGGTGTTGCATCCAGATCACCGCAAGGTGAAGAAGCTGGTTCGGATTGCGGGCTCAGGTGGTGGTATGAGCGTGTCGTTCTCTTCGGATCTGGTGAATCAGGCGGTTTACTATGACCGTGACAACGACGCATTGACGATTACGCGGTTGCCTAAGGCGTTGCGGGAGCAGCTGCAACGTTATCTTGAAGGCCGGGAGGAATAGCAGCTCACTGATCTGATGACTTTGGGGGCTGACCTTCTAGACTGAGAACTCTTGGGGCTGGTCCCGCCATGGGGTAGCATTTTCTTCTGGAAAAAGAACTCGCTGCGCTCGGACACCTTTTTCCGGCAGAAAATGCTACCCCACACCGTGACCGATCAATCGACTGTGGTTAATCCTTTTATTGAGGTTCGTTGGTGGCTGATTCTGTTTTATCAGTCCACCTCGGACGGTTGGCTCGGAGCTTTCGGACTTCCTGCATCCAGCCTACGCCGTCGACTAATTCACCGGTTTCCGGGTCTATAGGCGGGTATGGCAGGTTGCGGTCGTCGCAGTAGCGTTTTACGACCGGCTGGCACCAGCAGAACAGCAGACGGTTGTATTCATCGTCTGGTAGCCTCTGGTGGGCATACAGGCCTGCCTGTTTCCTCTGCCGTTGTGCTTCGGACAGAATAATCGCACAGGCGGACGACACGTTCAGGGACTCCACCATGCCCATCATGGGGATCACAATGTGCTCGTCAGCCTGTTCGGCAGCGCTGTCGCTGACACCATCTACTTCATTACCCATGATCACCGTGCAGGGCACGGTGAAATCCGCTTCCCGGTAATCAATCGCTCTTTCCGACAATTGGGCGGCGTAGAGTTTGTGGCCCCGCCCTTTCAGCTCCGAAACCGCATCGTCCATGGTGGGGTGCGTGTGGGTGGTGACCCAGTTGTAGCTGCCGCCGGCGGTTTTTCGGAAGGCACGGAAACCTTCCCGCGGCCAGACCACGTGCATGCTGGCAAGACCAAACGCATCGCAGGAGCGGATGATGGCCGACAGATTGCGGGGTTTGTGGACCTGGTCGGTGAGGACGCTGAGATCGGGCTGGCGAGTATCCAGGGTTTGTTTGATTCGGGCCAGGCGTTCGGGAGTCATGATTGTTTGAGCGTTCTAAAAAATTGGAAAAACCAATACTACCACAAGCGATTTAGAGGATTGCCGAGACAAAGGTGGTTGCCGATTGATCACCCCGTTATAATGTGCAGCTAACTTTTTTAAGCGCCACTCCCAACCTCCCGGCGCAAATCACACACCAAGCACGTTGAGAATCATGGCCAAGAAGCTGTACATCAAGACCCATGGCTGCCAGATGAACGAGTACGACTCATCACGCATGGCAGACCTGCTTCGCACCGGCGAAACCGTCGAAATGACCGACTCGCCGGACGACGCCGACATCCTGTTGCTGAACACCTGCTCGATCCGCGAAAAAGCGCAGGAAAAAGTGTTCCACCAGCTGGGTCGCTGGAAGAAACTGAAAAACAGCAAACCGGACCTGATCATCGGCGTGGGCGGTTGCGTGGCCAGCCAGGAGGGTCAGGCGATCATCGACCGGGCGCCCTACGTGGACATGGTTTTTGGCCCGCAAACCCTGCATCGTCTGCCGGATATGATCACCGAAGTCCGCGCCAAGGGTAATGGTGTTGGCGTGGTAGACGTCAGCTTTCCGGAAATCGAGAAGTTCGACAACCTGCCTGATCCCGGCGCGGACGGCCCGTCCGCGTTTGTTTCCATCATGGAAGGCTGCAGCAAATACTGCACCTTCTGCGTGGTGCCCTACACCCGTGGCGAGGAAGTCAGTCGTCCGGTGGACGACGTGATCGCGGAAGTCGCCCACCTTGCCAGCCAGGGCGTACGTGAGGTGAACCTGCTGGGCCAGAACGTGAACGCCTACCGTGGCGAGACCCACGATGGTGACGTGATGGATATGGCGGAGTTGGTGACCCTGATCGCCACCATCGACGGCATTGACCGTATCCGGTATACCACCTCACACCCGGTGGAGTTTTCGGACTCACTGATCGAGGCCTATGAGCAGGTACCAGAGCTGGTCAGCCACCTGCACTTGCCAGTGCAAAGTGGCTCAGATCGGATACTGGCAGCCATGAAGCGCGGCCATACAGCTCTGGAGTACAAGTCCAAACTTCGCCGCCTGCGCAAGATTCGCCCGGACATCAGCTTCTCCTCGGATTTCATCATTGGCTTCCCGGGGGAAACCGAGAAGGATTTCGAGGACACTATGAAGCTGATCAACGATATTGGCTTCGATATGTCGTTCAGCTTCATCTACAGCGCCCGGCCCGGCACTCCGGCGGCGGACCTGCCGGATGACACGCCACTGGAGGTGAAGAAACAGCGCCTGAGCATTCTCCAGGACCGGCTGAACCAGAATGTGATGGACATCAGTCGCAAGATGGTGGGCACGACACAGCGTATTCTGGTAACAGGCTTGTCCAAGAAGGACCCCGGTGAATACGCGGGCCGTACCGAGAACAACCGTATTGTGAACTTCCGGCATGAGAATCCGGAGGTGGTTGGGCACTTTATTGATGTGGAGATTCGGGAGGCTCTGCCTAATTCTCTTCGCGGGGTTCCTGTGGGTTCCGGGATGTATTAAACCTGGGCCCCACGCGTCTCGGGTTTGGTGAATGGCGAGTGGTGGGGACCTCCTCCCAAAAAACGCTACAAGCACATCCATGTGCGCTTGGGCTCCGCCATCCATGGCTCCGCACATTTTTGGGAGGAGGTCCCCACTACTCTCCGCAACTTCTTCTCGTGTCTTCAGCGTGCAAATGGTCTTGTATTTAAACAAGTGAGCCTGCACATAGTTGGATAAGGGCGCTGGCCGGAGGACTATTCCAAAAACGTGGAGCGCCAAGGATGGCGCGACCGAGCCCTACATGGACGTATTCACGGGCGTTTTTTGGAATAGTCCTCCGGCCAGCGCCCGATTGCACAATTCATGACATACCCGCTCCCTGAATCCACGGGAGTAAACAAACGGAGCACTTTTGGACGCCAACGATCACCGACAATTCGACCTACACCCGGTAGACCAACGCCGGCTGACCACCCTCTGCGGCCAGTTTGATGAGCACCTGAAGCACATTGAGCGGCGCATGAACGTCAAAATTGGCCGCCGTGGCCATCATTTCCGGGTGGAAGGTGAAACTGAACACGTGGCAGCCGCTACGGAAGTTGTCCGGCACCTGTATCGGGAAACCGAAGCCAACGATGATATCTCGCCGGACATGGTTCATTTGTTTATCCGCGAGACCGGATTCGAACGGCTGCCGGATGACGTGCCTTACAAGGGCGCCGTCACCGTCATCAAAACCCCGAAACTGCAGGCCAAGCCCAGAGGCGAGAACCAGCAGAAATACGTGCACAACATCCGTACCCACGATGTGAATTTTGGCATTGGCCCCGCCGGTACCGGCAAGACATGGCTGGCGGTGGCGTGCGCGGTTGAGGCACTGAAAGACGAACAGGTGAAGCGCATCCTGCTGGTCCGGCCGGCCGTGGAAGCCGGCGAAAAACTCGGCTTCCTGCCGGGTGACCTGGCCCAGAAGGTGGACCCTTACCTGCGCCCCCTCTACGACGCCCTCTACGAAATGCTGGGCTTTGATCATGTGACGCGGCTGATCGAAAAAAGCGTGATTGAGATCGCGCCGCTAGCCTTCATGCGCGGCCGCACGCTCAATAATTCGTTCATCATTCTGGATGAGAGCCAGAATACCACCCGCGAACAGATGAAGATGTTCCTGACACGGATCGGGTTTGGTTCCACTGCCGTGATCACCGGTGACACCACCCAGGTGGATCTTCCCCGCGGGCAGAATTCCGGCCTGATCCATGCGGCCGGTGTGCTGAGCAAGGTGTCCGGTATTGGCTTCACACGGTTCGAGGCCCGCGATGTGGTGCGTCACCCATTGGTGCAGCGGATTGTCGAGGCTTACGATTCCTTTGACGACGGGAGCGCTACAGGCCAGTGAGTGAACTGACAGTGGACTTGCAGCGGGCCATCGAGGTACCCGAGGCGCCAGATGACATCGAGTTTGAGCGCTGGGCCCGGGCCGCATGGTTGGGTGAGAATCCATCCGAGGTGACGATCCGTATCGTTGCCAGTGATGAGAGCGCCGAGCTGAACAGCCAGTATCGCGGGAAATCAGGGCCAACCAATGTACTGTCCTTCCCATTTGAGGCGCCAGCCGGTATAACGGTTCCGTTGGCCGGTGATCTGATCATTTGTGCCCCGGTTGTTGAAAAAGAAGCAGCCGAGCAGCATAAAACACTGACGGAACACTGGGCCCATATGGTGGTGCACGGTATGCTGCACCTTCAGGGCTACGACCACATTGAAGACAATGATGCCGAGGTCATGGAAGCCCTCGAGATCCGGCTGCTTGCGCAGCTCGGGTTCAGCAATCCTTACGAGACAGAGGAAACGGAAAAAGACTCATGAACGACGATCAGTCGAGTCGCAGTCAGGGCAGCAACAAGTCCTGGCTGGAGCGTATATCACAGGCCTTCTCCAGCGGGCCTGAGTCCGTCGAGGACGTGCTGGAAATCCTGCGGGACGCCGAGTCCCAGGAAATCATCGATACCGATGCCATGAGCATCATCGAAGGTGCCATGCAGGTGATCGACATGCGGGTGGATGAAATCATGATTCCCCGCTCCCAGATGGTCACCGTCAAGGCATCCCAGGACCCGAAAGAGTTCCTGGGAGAAATCATTTCATCTGCCCACAGCCGCTTCCCGGTCATTGGCGACAGCCAGGACGATGTCATTGGCGTACTGCTCGCCAAGGACCTACTCCCTCTGGCCCTGAACAACGACCTCAACTGGACCCGCATCCGCGAGATTCTTCGCCCTCCCACGTTCGTACCGGAGAGCAAGCGCCTGAACCAGCTATTAAAAGAGTTCAAGGAAACCCGCAACCACATGGCCATTGTAGTTGACGAATACGGTGGTACAGCCGGCCTGATCACCATTGAGGATGTGCTGGAACAGATCGTGGGCGAAATCGAAGACGAACATGACTTCGACGAGGAAACCCACATCAAGGCCCGCGGCGATGGCACTTACGCTGTGAAGGCCGTCACCCCCGTCGACGACTTTAACGAATTCTTCGAAACCGAGCTGGACGAAGAGGAGTTCGACACCATTGGCGGCGTTGTGCTCAAGGAATTCGGCCATCTGCCCAGACGGGGCGAGTCGGTTGAGTTTGGCGGATTGCAGTTCACCATTGCCAACGCCGATAACCGTGTTATCCGTCTGCTGCAGGTAACGCGTGGTGATGACCAGTAATACAACGGCCCGAACCTCCGAACTGACATCCGCCCTGTCCGAGCACGCCTGGCTGCGAGCGGCCACTCTGCTCGTTGCCGGGGCCTTGCAAACACTCACCTTTTCACCCTTTAACTGGTGGTGGCTGGGGCCGTTGTCGGTCGCGCTGATACTGTTTTGCTGCCTGCCGCTCGCCCCGCAAAAGCTGTTTCGGGCTGGCTGGCTGGTCGGATTGGGGCTGTTCGGTACGGGCGCAAGCTGGGTCTACATCAGCATCAGTGAACACGGCAATACGTCCGTTCCACTCGCGATCATACTCACCGTTATTTTTGTGTCGGGACTCGCTCTTTTCCATGGTCTGGCGTTCTGGGCCTGGGGCAAGCTTGCCAAAAACAACGCGGTCAGGCGGCTGTTCCTGTTTCCGGCGGTGTGGATACTCTGTGACTGGGTCCGGGGCTGGCTACTGACAGGATTTCCCTGGCTGTACCTGGGCACCGCCCACGTTGATGGGCCTCTGGCCGGCTTCGCCCCCTTAACGGGCGTTCACGGGCTTACGTTCTGGGTGGCCGTGACCGGCTGCGCAATTCCAGGCTGTTGGTGGCTGATCCGGAAAGCCCGCCATGCCAGCACGGCGCTCGTCGCTGGTGTGGTGCTGCTGCCCTGGGTAACCGGCCCGGCATTCTCCCAGGCACAATGGACGACCCTGCAGACAGAACCAACCACGTTTGTCGCGATGCAGGGCAACATTCCCCAGCAAATCAAGTGGGACCCGGACTTCCTCCGGGACCAGATCGTCGCATACCTGGAGCTGACTGAAGACCACTGGGATACCGACCTGATTCTGTGGCCGGAAACCGCTATTCCGATTCCCCAGGACCAGGCTGGCAAAATCATCGACCACATCGGTGAGGAACTGGGAGAGAGCAGCACACTGATTACCGGCATCCCCTGGTACGGCTTCAGTGACCGCATTGAAGACTTTACGTACCACAACAGCATCATGGCCATCGGTAGCGGCGGCGGCATCTACCATAAGCAGAAGCTGGTGCCTTTCGGTGAGTATGTGCCGCTGCAGCAGTGGCTTCGCGGTCTGATCGGCTTTTTTGACCTGCCCATGTCCAGTTTCAGTCGCGGCCCTGCCAATCAGTCGCCGCTTGAGGCCAATGGCATCAGGATCATGCCGTTTATTTGCTACGAAGTGGCCTACCCGGACTTCGTCGCCACCAATGCCCGCAACAGTGACATGCTGCTGACCATCAGCAACGATGGCTGGTTTGGCGATTCCATTGGCCCGCTGCAACACCTACAGATCGCCCGCATGCGTGCACTGGAAACCGGTCGTTATATGCTGAGGGGCACGAATAATGGTGTAACGGCCATTATTGACGAGAAGGGCCAGATCACCGAAACCATCCCGCAGTTTGAACGTGCGGTGATGACAGGTGAGGTCTATGCGGCGGAGGGCAATACGCCCTACATGCAATCCGGTTCCTGGCCGGTGCTGACGCTGGCGGCGATTCTTATTGTGTTTGTTCGGGAGCGGGTGATTCCGCGGAACTGATTTCTCCTGGGGGCGGGTTCGTAGCCTGCCTGAATGGTGCCTGGCCACGGGGTGGGGGTCCCTTTTCTTTGGAAAAAGAACTCGCTTTGCTCGGACACCTTTTTCTGGCAGAAAAGGGACCCCCACCCCATGGCCGTTCTGGCTCTGCGCTGGACTCCCCTAGTCTTCCTATGGCTATTCTGACTTCCGTGGCCAGCGGCTGGTGACGCGTTCGTAGTAGTGGGAGCCGCAGGCGTCACAGGGTTCCAGATGGCTGGTTGCGGTCAGGCAGCGCATGTGGCTGCAGTTCAGGCATTTGAACATGCCGGCAGTGGCCACTTCGCCGCTGATATACTGGCTGGGCTCGTGGTTTTCCAGTTTCTGGTTCAGCTCCAGCGTATCCAGTCGGGTCTTATCCGCCACCGAGAACAGCATATCCGCCAACTGGTGCTCCAGCAGTGAGATATCCAGTTGCAACCATTCCTTCAGACCTTCGCCGGTTTCTTCCACAAAATGCAGCAGGTGTTCGAGGTCCCGCTGCAGATACGCGCCAAGCAGGTCCGCTTCTTCGCGGGTCATCTCTGCCAGTTCATACTCAAACTCCACCGCCCGCTCGATTTCCTCTTTCAAGGTATCGCGAGTGGTATTCTCCATATCACTGAGACGGGCCTGGACCCGCTCCAGCATGCGGTCGTAGGCCTCGAGAGCCCTGCCTGAGAGATGATTGCGTTCTGGTTCGGTCATGACAGCTCCTTATACCGGGTTACAGGTGCCGCGCCGGTGTGTCGGTTGCCTTTGCGGGACACGCTGTAAATACGTCCATGTAAGCTTGACTGCAGCATCCATGCTGCAGACAGTCCCGCAAAGGCAACCGACACCCCGACACCAGACATTGGCAGTTGCCTTGTAAGCCTGACTCCCAGAGTCCGGGGCAGAGCGGGTATGGCTGTCCAGGGATGTCAAAAACATGGATGTTTTTGTCAAGCGTACAGGGACGTATTTACAGCGTGCCCTGGACAGCCATACCCGCTCTGCCCTTCACCATAACCCCAAGCATGGCACAGTATCGGCAAATTGGCAGACTACCTGTTAAGCCTTGTGTGCGTTAGAATGTCCGGCCTCTTCGCACATCTTTTTTGATACGGTCTGATAAAGGGTAACTTTGGTAATGGCAGGAATGGACCAGCAATACAATCCGCGCGATGTTGAACAACAAGCCCGTACCTATTGGGAAGAAAACAACACGTTTACGGTGAAGGAAGAACCGGGCAAACCCAAATACTACTGCCTGTCCATGTTCCCCTATCCCAGCGGCAAACTGCACATGGGGCACGTGCGCAACTACACCATCGGCGACGTCATTTCCCGCTACCAGCGCATGCAGGGCAAGAACGTCATGCAGCCCATGGGCTGGGACGCGTTCGGTCTGCCCGCTGAGAACGCCGCCATTGCCAATAAGACTGCGCCGGCGAAGTGGACCCACGCCAATATTGCCTACATGAAAAACCAGCTCAAGCAATTGGGCTTCGGTTACGACTGGAACCGCGAGCTGGCGACGTGCAAGCCGGATTATTACCGCTGGGAGCAATGGTTCTTCGCCCGCCTTTACGAAAAAGGCCTGGTGTACAAGAAGATGTCCACCGTCAACTGGGACCCAATCGACCAGACGGTGCTGGCCAATGAACAGGTGGTTGATGGTCGCGGCTGGCGCTCCGGCGCGTTGGTCGAGCAGAAAAAGATTCCCCAGTGGTTTATCCGCATTACCGACTACGCCGAAGAATTGCTGAATGATCTGGACGAGCTGGAGGACTGGCCTGAGCAGGTCAAGACCATGCAGCGTAACTGGATCGGCAAATCCGTGGGTACCGAGCTGACCTTCCCCCTCAAAGGCCGCGAGGACGCATTGGACGTCTACACCACCCGCCCGGACACGCTCATGGGCGTGACTTACATGGCCGTGGCCGCCGAGCACCCCATTGCCAAGGCCGCTTCCGAGCGCTATCGCGAGGTTGCTGAATTTGTCGAGCAGTGCCGTAACAGCAAGGTTGCCGAAGCCGATATGGCAACCATGGAAAAGAAAGGCATTGATACCGGTTACAAGGCCATTCACCCGCTGACGCAGGAAGAGATTCCCGTTTACGTCGCCAACTTCGTGCTCATGGAGTATGGCACTGGCGCATTGATGGCGGTGCCCGGCCATGATGACCGTGACCACGAGTTCGCGCTCAAGTATCGCCTGCCCATAAAGCAGGTTATCGCCGCCACAGACAGCCGCGAAATCGATGTTCAGGAGCGCGCCTTCACCGAAAAAGGTGTTCTGGTATCCTCTGGAAAGTACAACGGCCTGACCAGTGCCGAGGCGTTTGACGCAATCGCCGATCATCTGGAAGAAAGCGGTATTGGCAAGCGCACGGTCAACTATCGCCTGCGGGACTGGGGCGTGTCGCGCCAACGCTACTGGGGCGCTCCAATCCCGATGATGACCCTGGACGATGGCACCGAACGCCCGGTACCGGACGATCAGTTGCCGATCACACTGCCCGAAGACGTGGAGATGGACGGCGTCCAATCTCCCATCAAGGCAGATCCGGAATGGGCAAAGACCAGCTTTGAAGGCCAACCGGCCACGCTGGAAACAGACACCTTTGACACCTTTATGGAGTCGTCCTGGTACTACGCCCGCTTCTGCAGCCCCAACTACGACAAGGGCATGCTGGACCCGGCTGCCGCCAACTACTGGCTGCCGGTAGATCAATATATCGGCGGCATCGAGCACGCCATTCTGCACCTGCTTTATGCGCGCTTCTTCCATAAGCTGCTGCGGGATGTGGGGCTGGTCAACAGTTCCGAGCCCTTTAACCGCCTTCTGTGCCAGGGCATGGTGCTGGCCGAAACCTATTATCGTGAAGACGATAACGGTGCAAAAATCTGGATCTCGCCAGCGGATGTCGTTACTGAGAAAGACGACAAGGGTCAGGTCGTGCGCGCCGTTCACAAGGACGACGGACAACCGGTGGTGGCCGGTGGTGTCACCAAGATGTCCAAGTCCAAGAACAACGGCATTGACCCCCAGGCTATTATCGATGAGCACGGTGCCGATACCGTGCGTCTGTTCATGATGTTTGCGGCGCCTCCAGAGCAGTCACTGGAATGGTCCGACAGCGGTGTTGAGGGCGCCCACCGTTTCCTCAAGCGCCTGTGGCGTATGGTCAGCGAGCACACTGAAAGCGGAATAGTTCCTGCCCTGGATACCACCGGCCTCAGTGAAGGTCAGCGCAATCTTCGTCGCAAGACCCATGAGACTATTGCCAAGGTGAGCGACGATGTCAGCCGACGGTTGACGTTCAACACCTCCATCGCAGCGGTGATGGAACTGCTCAACGATGTCAGCAAACTGACTGACAATGAGCCCCAGAGCCTGGCGGTTCGCCAGGAAGCACTGGATACCGCGGTACTCGTCCTGTCTCCAATCGTTCCCCATATCTGTCACCAGTTGTGGCACGCACTGGGTCACGACGAGCCTGTGGTTGACGCGCCCTGGCCTGAGGCAGACAAGGACGCCATGGTTCGCAGCGAGATTCAGGTTGTCCTGCAGGTGAATGGCAAAGTCAGGGCAAAAGCCGACGTCCCAGCGAACATCGAGAAGAGCGCACTGGAAGCTCTGGCACTCGAGAACGAGAACGTTGTCCGTTTCACCGAGGGCAAAACCGTGCGAAAGGTCATCGTTGTGCCCGGTAAACTGGTGAACGTGGTGGCGAACTGATATGAACCTCCCGGCGAGCCTACCCAAGATACTTCCGGCTGGCCTCGCCCTGTCACTTCTGGTGTCAGGATGCGGGTTTCAGCTACGGGGCGCCCCGCCGGTGTCGTCCGCATTGCAGCCGCTGGCTGTTGATTGCTCCGGCGATGTGCCAGAACAGCTGTGTGGCTCGGTGAAGGAACAGCTGTCTCTGGGCAACATCGACCTTCAGCCCTCCGAAAAAGCCGATTATGTGCTCAACATCAGCAATTTCCGCCGGGAACGTCGTGCCAGCGCCATCACCGTGCGCGCCGCGGCTGCCGAGTATACGTTGCGGCAAACGGTCGATATTGAGGTTTTGACCTCCGACAAGGTTCCTCTGATCGCCCCAACCGACTTGAATAGCAGTGAAACCTATCGCTACGACGAATCCAATGTGCTGGCCAAGCAACGGGAAGAAGAAGCCCTCCAGGAGCAACTCTATGACCGACTGGCCCAGCAAATTATCTTTCGCCTGGCGCCCCTTGACCGGGATCGCATTGACCGGCTGAAACAGGAAGCGGAACAGACCCGCGATCAAGACAGTGGCCAACCATGAAGACCCAGGCCCACCAGCTACCCCAGCTTCTCCAGAAAGGCTTGTCACCTGTTTACCTGGTGTCAGGCGATGAGCCCCTACTGGTTCAGGAATGCTGCGACCAGATCCGGAAGACTGCGCGGGAAGCGGGCTATCAGGACCGGGTAACCTTCCACGCCGACCAGCAGCTGGACTGGAACCGCGTGGGCGAGGAGTTTGGTGCGCTATCGCTGTTTGCCGAAAAACGCCGTATCGAAATACACCTGCCTACCGGCAAATTGGGTGATGGCCGCGCCGTTCTTGAAAGCGTGCTGCAGAATCCTCCTGACGACATTGTGCTGCTACTGATCAGCGCACGGCTGGATGCCGCCGAAACCCGCCGGAAGTGGTACAAGGAATTGCAGGACAAAGGCGTACACGTGCCGGTATGGCCCATTGATACTGATAAATTCCCGGGTTGGCTGCAACAGCGGGCTCGCAACCATGGCCTCAGCCTTACCCGCGGCGCACTGGACATCCTGGCGGAACGCCTCGAGGGCAACCTCCTGGCGGCAAGTCAGGAACTGGATCGCCTGGCGTTATTGGGCACCGGCGCCACCATCGACGAAGACACCGTCGAACAGGCTGTTCAGGACAGCTCCCGCTTCAACGGTTTTGAGCTGGTGACAGAACTCCTCGCGGGCCGGGCCGCCCACGCTCGCAAAATCGTCGGGGTACTGCAGCAGGAAGGCGAGAACCCGCTGGGATTGCTGGCGGTGCTGACACGGGACCTGAACCTCACCATGGAGCTGAATATCGCCGCGGCCAAACGGGAGAATACTGCCGGCTTCCTCAAGAAGCGCGGCGTGTTCCAGCCCCAGCGCGCAAAGGCCGTTGAACAAGCGGCGAGACGCCTGAACCGCCACCAGCTCAATACCGCACTGGAACTATGCAGCACCACCGACAGGGCCGCCAAAGGCTTTGATACGCTCTCCCCCTGGCATTACCTGCAAGACCTGATCACCTTGCTTGCAAGACCCGCCTGACTCCGCGAAATGGCCGTCATCCGGCTTGACAGTTTTCGATATTCAGTAGCATCGTATAGTTGTTAACTGTTAAAGGAGGTGCGTGATATGAGCTTCCAGGACGAACTGAAAAAACTGTCCGAAAAGATTAAACAGTACCGTGACGAAGCACGGGTTCAGATGCATCTGGCCCATGAGGACGTGAAAGACGAGTGGGACGATCTGGAGAAGGACTGGGAACGGTTTCGGAGCAAACTCGATCACATCCTTCACGACGCCGAAGATGCATCAAAAGAGGCTCGCGAGACCGCTCATAAGCTGGGCGAAGATTTGAGAACGGGTTACCAGAATCTGCGCAACCGAAAGAAGTGAAGTGTTAACCAGTTAACATAATGCAACAAATAGCCACACAGAGGCTCTCTCCCTTTGGAGCCTCTGTGTCATACTTCTCAATTATAAATGAATAAACCGTCATTTTTCTGACCGGCCAGATCTAACCACTTCCTTTCCTGGCCCGATCAGCAAAGGCGCTGTCACGCGCTGAGAGGTATAAATGGCCTATGAAAACTAAAAACGTTGTTTTGGTCGCACTGGCGGCCTTGCTTATCCCGTCTCTCGTCATCAGCCAGAACACCCGCTTCAGTGACCCGGACACCGTTGTAAAAAACGAGTTCTGGGGCAACCTTTATGCCCAGGGCGGCAACTCCTTCTTCTGTGACACACCCTTCAAAAATAAAGGCTTTGTCCTTACGGAAGGCTATGTCTACCCTCTGGCAGAAGTTCGCAATGCACTTGGGTGCGGCACCAGCAGCCAATGCGACGATGACGACAGATACCGGCAGATTGCATCGGACCTTCATAACATGGTCCCCGTGCGCAGTCGCATTGAAATGTCCCGGAGAAACGCGATTTACGAAGAATTGGGCAATGCAAGCAGCCCGGACGAGTGCGGAATTCGCGAGAGTGCGCAGTTTTTTGAACCCCCGCAAAAGGTAAAAGGCGATATCGCCCGCACGGTTGCCTATATGGTGGACACCTATGACCTGCCCTGGGCAGGCGCTTCCCGGGTGTTCAAGAGCTGGAATCAGATCGATCCACCGGATGATCGAGAGCTTGTCCGCCATCGCCAGGTGGCCGACATTCAAGGTAACGAAAACCCGTTTGTTCTTGATCCAGGCCGGATAGAAAACCTGTAAGCGAGTATATAGAGCAGCACAAAAAGGCAGGCCCGCGGGCCTGCCTTTTTGTTCACCGCTGACTACTCAGAACTCCTCAGCCGTCAGAGCCATCATTGAGTCGCTACCACTGCGAATGCCCTCAGCCAGTGCGACGGTCTTCGGCAGCAATCGGTCGAAGTAGAAGCGTGCGCTCTTCACCTTGCCGGTGTAGAAGCCAGAGGTGTCGCCATCGGCCTTCGGTGCCGCCACTTTAACCATTTTGGCCCACATATAGCCGAGAGCCGTCAGGCCAAACAGGTCGAGGTAGTCCACGGAGGCCGCGCCCACAGCGTCCGGGTTATCCCCAGCCTGCTTGATCACATGCTCAGTCACATCCGACAGGCGCTCAAATGCTGCTGCCAGTGGCTCCAGGTAGGGGCGCAGGTTTTCGTCGCTGCTGTTTTCCTCGATGAAGGTGGCCACGTCCTCAGCAAATAGCTCATAAAGCTTGCCCTGGCTGCCGACCACTTTCCGACCCATCAGGTCCAGCGCCTGGATGCCGTTCGTGCCTTCGTAGATCTGCGTTATGCGGCAGTCGCGAACCAGTTGTTCCTGGCCCCACTCCCGGATAAAGCCGTGACCGCCGAAAACCTGCTGGCCCATGATACAGGCGTCCAGGCCACGATCGGTCAGGAAAGCCTTCGCTACCGGTGTCAACAGCGCCACCATGCCCTCGGCATGCTTGCGGCGCTCGTCATCGTCGGAATACTTGGCGATATCCAGCCACTGAGCAACATAGGTAGAGAACGCGCGCCCTCCTTCCACATACCCTTTCATGGTTAGCAGCATGCGGCGCACATCAGGGTGGACCAGGATCGGGTCCGCAGCTTTTTCCGGCTGCTGGGCACCCGTGGGAGCTCGGCTCTGGATACGCTCCAGAGCGTATTCACGAGCACTCTGCAGCGATGCTTCAGCAGCACCAACACCCTGGATGCCCACGCCCAGACGCTCATAGTTCATCATGGTGAACATGGCGGCCAGTCCCTTGTTCTCCTCGCCAACCAGCCAGCCCCTGGCGCCGTCGAAGTTCATCACGCAAGTAGCGGACCCCTTGATGCCCATTTTTTTCTCGAGGGAACCGCAGCTCAGGCTATTGCGCTCGCCAAGGGAGCCGTCTTCGTTGACTGCAAACTTGGGCACCAAAAACAGGGAAATCCCCTTGGGGCCCTTGGGCGCATCCGGCAGCTTCGCCAACACCAGGTGGATGATGTTCTCCGCCATGTCGTGCTCGCCCCAAGTAATGAAAATCTTGGTGCCCGTTACACTGAAGGATCCATCGCCATTAGGCTCGGCCTTGGTGCGGATAATCCCCAGATCCGTGCCCGCATGAGGTTCCGTCAGGTCCATAGCGCCTGACCAGGTACCCGCGTACATATTAGGCAGGTATTTTTCCTTGAGCTCCTGACTGCCATGGGCGTCCAGGGCCAGGCAGGCGCCCGCCGTCAGCATCGGGGCTAGGCCAAAGGCCATGTTGGCCGCCTGCATCATCTCCTCAAACTGGGCAACCAGAGTTTTTGGCATGCCCATACCGCCAAACTCCGGGTTGCCGCCCAGGCCGTTCCAGCCACCCTCAACGATGGTCTGGTAGGCCTCGCGAAACCCCTCGGGTGTGGACACGTCGCCGTCATTCCACTTACAGCCTTGCTCATCGCCCTCGCGGTTCAGAGGAGCCAGCACACCACTGGTAATCTTACCGGCTTCTTCCAGAATGGCGTCGGCAGTGTCCGGGTCAACGTTCTCTGCCACTTTGGGCAGAGACGCCCAAAGAGCCGGCGCATCAAATACTTCATTCAGGACAAAGCGCATGTCACGTAAAGGTGCCTGATAATCAGCCATCTCAAAACTCTCCACAATTCAGTCAGTCTGCGAAGTGAACAACGATGGACCTTCGGCCCTGATCACTTCCTCGGCTATGTGTCCGCACAGGTTATATTTATGGTGGCCCATTCTACCCTATCGGAGCCCCCAACTCATGGAGCGCCGGCGGCCATGTCATCAAAAAAGCCCGCCTCCTGGGAGAGCGGGCTTTTAGAGTTCCGTGAAACCCGCCTTAGAGGGCAAAGGCTTCTTCCGGCATGTCCATCAGGCTGTCTGAGCCCGCCAGCATGCTTTCCGCATGCCCTTTGGCCCGCGGCAGCATGCGCTTGAAGTAGAAGCGCGCTGTCTGGACCTTGGCGTTATAGAACATTTCCTCGGTGGTACCTTCCACCATCTTGTCCAGCGCGACCTTGGCCATACGGGCCCAAAGATAGGCGAAAACAGCGTAACCGGAGTACATCAGGTAGTCCACGGAGGCCGCGCCCACTTCTTCGCGGTTCTTCATGGCGGACATGCCAACCTTGGTGGTCAGTTCGCCCCACTCCTTGTTCATGGCGGCCAACGGCTCAACGAATTCTCTCAACTGCTCGTTGTCGGCGTTTTCCTTACAGAACACGTGAACCTGCTTGGTGAAACCTTTCAGGGATTCACCTTGGGTCATCAGTACTTTGCGACCGAGAAGATCCAGCGCCTGAATACCGGTGGTGCCTTCATAGATCATGCCGATACGGGAATCACGAACGTTCTGCTCCATACCCCACTCGGAGATAAACCCGTGACCACCGAATACCTGCATACCCAGGTTGGCTGCTTCGTAACCGATCTCGGTCAGGAACGCCTTGGCGATCGGGGTGAGGAAGCCCAGGGCTTCATCAGCCGCTTTGCGATCTTCCTCGGTCTTACCGCTGTGAACGATATCAGCCTGCTGTGCGGTCAGGTAAATCAGAGCACGGGCGCCTTCTGCAACCGCTTTCTGGCTCAGCAGCATGCGACGAACATCCGGGTGAACGATAATCGGGTCAGCGATACCCTCGGGGTTCTTTGGACCACTCAGCGAGCGCATGGCCAGACGGTCTTTGGCGTAGGCCAGGGAGCCCTGGAAGCCAAGCTCAGCAGCACCCAGACCCTGGATCGCGGTACCAATACGCGCCGTGTTCATAAAGGTGAACATGCAGTTCAGGCCCCTGTTCTCAGGCCCGATCAGCCAGCCTTTGGCGCCGTCGAAATTCATCACACAAGTGGCGTTGCCGTGAATACCCATCTTGTGCTCGATGGAACCACAGGAAACGGCATTGCGCTCACCGGAAGAGCCGTCGTCATTCGGCAGAAGCTTGGGCACGATAAACAGGGAAATGCCCTTGGTACCTTCAGGAGCGCCTGGCAGCCGGGCCAGCACAATGTGGACGATGTTTTCGGCCATGTCATGCTCACCAGCGGAAATGAAGATCTTGGTGCCGGTGATGCTGTAGGTGCCGTCTGCATTGGGCTCAGCCTTAGAACGCAGCGTGCCCAGGTCGGAACCGCAATGAGGCTCGGTCAGACACATGGTGCCGGTCCACTCGCCGCTGATCAGCTTGGTGAGGTAAGTCTGCTTCTGCTCTTCAGTGCCGTGGGCTTCAATGGTGTTGGTCGCACCGTGGCTGAGGCCGGGATACATGCCCCAGGACCAGTTAGCGGTACCCACCATCTCGCTCATTACCAGGCCAAGAGAGTGTGGCAGGCCCTGGCCACCATAGTTGGGATCAGCGGTCATGGACGGCCAGCCGCCTTCCACGTACTGCTGATAGGCCTCTTTGAAGCCGGTTGGCGTTTTCACGCCGTCTTCGCTCCAGGTGCAGCCTTCTTTATCGCCCACCTGGTTCAGCGGAGACAGAACCTGCTCACAGAACTTGGCACCTTCCCCGATGATGGCATCGACCATATCCGGAGTTGCATCTTCGGCGCCTTCCAGATTGGCGTAGTGCTGCTCGCTGTCCAGCAGCTCGTTCATTACGAATTTAATGTCACGCAGGGGCGCTTTGTAGTCAGGCATGGAATCCACCTCAGGTTTTCGGTCTCAGCTGCGACACGGTCACAACACTCAGCCTCGGGATTTACTCATACGCTCAGCAAGAGAAGCTGAACGCCAATAAAACACTTGTTTGAAACATACGTTTAGAGGCACAGAATTGTCAATAGGCGTAATCAAAATTTGTGTTGTGTTTTGTCGCGAATGTGTACCGATGGCTTAAGCACACGGGAAGGTTTTAGACTAAAAAGCAGCTTGTTATCAGGCTGTTGCCCGGAAGGATGAAGAGGGATTGGCGCTTACATCATTGCTCCCGACGCCGGAGATGACCTGATAGGCATTCGTCGCTTCCTGCGACTGCTTTGCACTGCTTTCGTCACCCGCCTGGTCCTCGGACACTTCAGATTGCCCGGACTCGTCAGTGCGACCCAACTCTGAGGAGAGTTCAGCTTGTGCCTGCAGCATCAACTGCATGGCCTCTGCCGCCACTGCCCGGTCTTGTGGGGAAGGCTCTGCCGGCGCCAACGCTGCAGCCCTGACCACACGCATTTTATCGATTGTCGCCTGGGGATCTCCCCGCACGGGCGAGGTGCTAATCGAGACCTCGCCACCAACAGCGTACTGGGCACCGTCGGGGCCCCGTTCATAGACGTAGGAAATAGAACCGGCGTACTGGCCGCCAACCGCCTGATGGGCTGCCTCATGGGCACGAACCTCACGGTCCCTGGCTTTCAGTTCCGTAAGCTGTTTCAGCTCTGCCTCATCCAGGCCCTGAGCATCCTCTACGCTGGAACCCTGCGAGCGGGTACGATCCTCCGCAGCATTATCGTCAGCTACCCGGCCGGACCCGGAGGTTTCAGGAGATGTTCGAGATGAAGGTGATTCATCCGAAGATGGCCGGAGAGGGGCACCCGCAGCTGCGTCTCCCGAGCCAACGGAAGGCGCAGGAAAGGCAGGAGCCATTGACGGAAGGGAGCCCGAAATCATCATGTCAGCAGACTGGCCGTCGAATCCAAAGGACCTGAACAGGGCTCGGACGCCCTGAGAGGGTTCAGGCAGTAATATCCAGAAGCGTTCCCAGGGTTTCGTCGGCGGTTTTCACTACCTGGGCCGAAGCTTCAACGCTGCGCTCGTACAGTTTTAGATCAATGATCGGTTCCACGAGGCCACCGACACCTTCTGCCGTGCCCTGGGGGCCATCAACACCACCACGGGCAATCCTGCGGGCGGCATTTTCCATGCCTTGCATGCCGTCCTGGATACCCTGAATACCAATGCCTAATGTATTGCTGATCATAACCGCGCAGCCCAATGACCATATATTGACACCAGTAAGCCACAAATTTGGTCAATTTTCAAACAAAACGGCAACATCCAGTGCTTTGGCCAGCTCCTTCGGGTCGGCACGATTCTGCCATGGCAACACCCCCAGGCATGGCGCGGGCAGGTTCTGAATCAGATAATCGAGGGTTTCCTGCTCACAGTTCATGGCCGCGGGGTCCGGCCGATTGGCCACCCAACCTGCGACAGGCAATCCATCACGGCGGATAGCTTCAGCGGTTAACAGTGCATGGTTGATACAGCCCAGTTTCAGGGGTACCACCATAATGACAGGCATACCCAGAGCGACAGGCATGGCGGCGTAGGTTTCACGATCATTGAGTGGTACCCGCCAGCCGCCGGCACCCTCCACCAACAGTAAATCCGCGGGACGCATCTGCAACCCGCGGCAAAATCCGACCAGCCGTTCCGCCGTGAGGTGCCGACCCGCCTGGGCAGCTGCCACATGGGGCGCGATGGCGGGCTGTAAGGCTACCGGGTTCACCTGATCGTAAGGCAACGGTTCCGACATGGACTCCATCAGTATCAGCGCATCTTCATTGCGCAGCCCCTCCGGTGTTTCTTCGCAACCAGACGCCACCGGTTTCATCGCAAGCGTTTTCTTCCCCAGGGTAGCGGCCGCCTCAAGAATCGCAGCAGACACCAGCGTTTTCCCCACGCCGGTGTCGGTACCCGTCACAAAGTAACTCTTTCTGGCCATAGATCAATGAATCCCCATGTCAGTCCGGCAGACGGCAACCCAGCCATGCCGATGTGTAAGTGGCCTGTATCCGGCCTTCCCCGTCTCGCGGATAATAACGGCACATGGCCCGCAAACGGCCAGGCGCGGTCGCGCTTTGCCGCCGCGAGGCGCCTTTGTACCCGGCGCCGATAGCCTTGAGCTCCGCCAGCAGAGCCAGCGGCGAGGGATAATCCAGTGAAATGGTCTCGATCGCAAGTTGCGGATCCGGGAGCGTTTCAAATGCCTGCTCCCGAAAACGCGCTTCCGATTCAAAACCATTCACATGCTGGTGCCCGGGGTCTGCCCGGTGCCATGCTTCCCGAAGTTCGTCGAGGGTACCCTCCAGCAATGTCGACACCAGTAGCCGACCGCCTGGGCGCAGAACCCGGCGGCATTCAGCAAGCACACCGGCCGGGTCACGGCACCACTGAATCATCAAATTGCTGAAGACCACGTCCACACTGTTATCCGGCAACGGCAACGCCTCGGCATCCGCCTCGATCCACCGAATGCCGCTCGGGTTGGCAGATCGGGCGTAACGAAGCATTCCCGCAGCAATATCAACGCCGGTCACCTGGCTCCCCGGAATCGACGCCAACTGCCCTGTAAACCACCCAGTGCCGCTACCCAGATCGAGTATCTGGAGTCCATCTGCGCTTTGGGCCTGATGCAGCCCTTCCTTCAACTGGTCCAGCAAGACCTGGCCCATATAGCGCTGCAGCCGGGCAGCGGGATTGTAGGTATGGGAAGCTGAGCCGAAATCGCGGGCAATTGTGGATTTCGGAGGCACCCAGTCGTGGATATTGGTTGTTACAGGGTCCATTCAACCTCCTTGCCGAAAACAAACTGAAGGATTTCGTCATGGCAACGCGAAAGCGCCTGCCCTCGAGGCCAATGGGTCATACCGGTTACCCTAACGACCTTGGCGGCTGGAGACGGATGAAACGAGTGCTCCCAACATTCAACGACCACATCGTTGCTCGCCTGAAGATGCAGCGTCGGCACTGGTAAAGCACCCCACAGAGACCGCTGATCTTCGCTGCCCAACCAGTCCAGGCCCCGAACCAGGTTCACGTCGCTGACAGAAGGCCCTCGCGCAAGCCAGGGGCGCAGTTCCTGCCGGGCTTGCGACTCATCATGGCTGCCGTGAATCAAAAGTCGCTGAAAGCGCCGCCAGGCAAGGCCGGCGTTTTGCGACACCTGTTCCCGGAATGTCTCAAAAGTATCCACTTCCATCCCTGTGGACCACTGCTCCCCAGCCACAAAGCGGGGAAACCCCGCCAGAGTGATTGCCTTGCGGACCTGGGGACAACTGCGTGAGGCAGCCGCCATTACCACCTGCGCCCCCTGGGACCAACCCGCCCAAACTGACGGGCACGGATAACGCTCCAGCAGATAATCCGCCACCCCCGTGATCGAGTCGCATCGGGACATCAGGGCGTCGTTCAGCGATATCAGATGAATCTCCCCTGGCCAACGATCAAACAACGGAAGCAACATGGCGGCATCGACACCCCAACCACCCACAACCACCAGCGGGATTCGTGATTCCACAGCGTTCATACCACCTCTGCAGAGGGCCTGTTCAGTAGTGAACGGCAGTCCGCCAATGCGGACAGCAACATTGCCAGGTCTTCCGAAGAGTGCGCAGCGCTGAAGGTGACCCGCAAACGAGCCTGGCCTTCCGGCACAGTCGGCGGCCTGATCGCCGTAACCATTAGCCCCCTCTCCTCCAGGGCCTGACTCAATGCCAGGGCTGCCCAGTTGTCGCCCACCAAGATTGGCTGAATTGGTGTGCGCGATGGCATCAACTCATAGCCCAGTGCCGATGCCTCCTGGCGAAACTCTGAGATCAGCATCTGCAGGTGACTGCGACGGCTATCTTCCCGTTCGATCAGGTCAAAGCTGGCACAGGTGGCCAGAGCGATGGCCGGAGGCATGGCGGTGGTGTAGATATAGGTGCGGGCCTTCTGTACCAGGTAATCCATCAACAGCTGGGGGCCAGCCACAAAGGCGCCACTGGTGCCCACAGCCTTGCCCAGGGTGCCGATCAATATGGGCACGTCCTCCTCGGACAATCCCTGCTCCATCAGGCTGCCCCGCCCCTGAGGCCCCAGGACGCCCAAACCATGGGCGTCATCCACCACCAGAAGGGCCTCGTGCGCCCGGCACAGTGCCGCCAACTCCCTCAATGGCGCGATATCCCCATCCATGCTGAATACGCCGTCTGTCACCACCAACTTGTGGCCACCGGTAGCGGCAAGCATGTCAGCCAGGGCACTCATATCACCGTGGCGATAACGACGCACCCTGGCGCGGCTGAGAACACAACCATCGATGATGGAGGCATGGTTCAGGCGATCAGAGAAGATGGTATCGCCACGGCCAGCCAGCGCAGAGATAACACCCATATTGGCCATGTAGCCGGTCGAAAAAAACAGCGCAGCACTGCGGCGGGTAAATTCCGCTAGCCGCAGTTCCAGTTGGTGGTGGGCATCGTGGTGACCGCAAATCAGATGCGAAGCGGCGCCGCCAAAACCGGTGTTTGGCATGGCCTCAGTGGCAGCCTTGATAATCCCGGGGTGATTCGCCAGCCCCAGGTAATCGTTGCTGCAGAACGACAGTAGCGGAACGCCATCGGAAACCAACGCGGGCTGCTGGGGGCCGCTGATCTGGCGGCGGGTGCGGTAAAGCCCCGCCTGTTTTCGCTCTTCCAGCTCTGCTGCAAAGTCACGCATGGCCAGCCCTCACAGACATGCTGTCTGCCTATGCAGACTCACGGGTGGCATCGTAGAACATGTGACGGGTCTGTTCGTATTCGACCGCTTCAACGATAGCTTCTTCCGCTTCCTGTTCGGTGCAGGACTGCTCGCGCTCTTCAGGCCGAATGCCCAGACGCTTGAACAACTCGCGGTCCGCATCCGCCTCGGGGTTGGCGGTCGTCAGCAGCTTCTCGCCATAGAAAATCGAGTTCGCACCAGCCAGGAAGCACAGGGACTGCATCTGCTCATTCATATTTTCACGGCCCGCAGACAATCGCACGTGCGAGGCAGGCATCATGATCCGAGCAACAGCGATGGTGCGGATAAAGTCGAACGGGTCCAGATCTTCCACATTTTCCATCGGCGTTCCTGCCACCTTCACCAGCATGTTCACCGGCACGCTCTCCGGATGGTGGGGCAGATTCGCCAACTGAACCAGAAGGCCAGCACGATCGTCAGGGTCTTCGCCCATGCCCACGATGCCGCCGCAGCATACTTTCATGCCTGCATTACGGACATTCTCGAGGGTGTCCAGCCGGTCCTGATAGGTGCGGGTGGTAATGATATGGCTGTAGTACTTTTCGGACGTATCCAGATTGTGGTTGTAGTAATCCAGCCCGGCTTCGGCCAGCTCGTCGGCCTGTTCCTGCTCCAACATGCCGAGGGTCATGCAGGTTTCCAGGCCCAGGGATTTAACCTGGCGCACCATATCCACGACATATTCCATGTTTTTCTTCGACGGGCTACGCCAGGCCGCCCCCATACAGAAACGGGACGCACCCTTTGCCTTGGCGGCCTTGGCTTCAGCAACCACTTTTTCAATTTCCAGCAGTTTTTCCTTTTCCAGGCCGGTGTTGTAATGACCGCTCTGGGGACAGTATTTACAGTCCTCCGGGCAGGCACCGGTCTTGATGGACAGGAGCGTGCTGATCTGCACTTCATTCGGGTCGAAATGCTCACGATGGACGCTCTGAGCCCGGAACACCAGGTCATTGAATGGCAGTTCGAACAACGCACGGGCTTCCTGCATGGTCCAATCGTGGCGCGGTGAGGTAGAAGGCGCGGCAGAAGGCGCTATAGAGGGTGCATCGGCGTGTGCGGTGGCAGTCATGATTCAGTCCTGTTAACTTTACCGGGATTCTGGTTTACGGATTGAACAGATGATAAAGGGACTGAAATCGCTGTCAACCTTGATGACACCAAAGGTTAACAGCGCGAAACGGATTCCGCGCGCTCAAATCAGCATCAAGGGCTTATTTCAGCTGCGCGGCGGGCAATGCGTGGCCTGCCTGGAACCGCATGCCCATTTCGGGCTCTGCACTCCCTGCCGGCAGGACTTGCCCGCCAACCACTCGCACTGCCGCTGCTGCGCACTGCCTATCGCCTACGCTGGCGATGAACTCATCTGCGGTCAGTGCCTGAAAGACCCACCGCCCTTCAGCCGAATCGTCGCGCCCTGGCGCTATCGATTCCCGGTTGACGGTATGGTCCAGCGCTACAAATACAATGGCCAACGCGCCTATGCCCGCCCCCTGATCCAGGATCTGAGCACTCATCTGACATTGATGCTGGAGACCCATCCTGAACGCACGCCGGACCTGCTTCTGGCCAGCCCGATGCATCCGGCCCGTCGACGAAAACGAGGATTCAATCAAGCGGCGGATATTGCAGAGCACATCAGCCGTCAATCGGGCATTCCCTGGAGCGCTGACCTTGTCGTCAGGAACCGGCGCACCCGGCCACAACGAGGACTGAACCGCGAAGAGCGCCTGGCCAACCTGCGGGGAATCTACCAGGTTACCCGTATACCGCCGGCCAGTATTGCCATCGTTGATGACGTGGTCACCACCGGCGCCACTGCACGAAGCCTGACTGAAGTGCTGCTTGAGGCCGGCGCCAGGGAGGTTCAGATCTGGGCGCTGGCAAGAACCCCCGGATAAAGGTATGCAAACGCATTAGTCGGCGAGCTGCCCTGCCACTTCATCCGCAATGGCCAAAGCAGCCGTTAATCCCGGCGACTCAATGCCGAACAGGTGCACCAGCCCGGCAACGCCGTGCCGACGTTCTCCGGCGATCCGGAAATCCGCAAACCCACCATCCGGGCCAGCAAGCTTGGGACGAATGCCGGCATAGGCGGGCTGCAGGCGGGACTCGTCCAATGCTGGCCACCAACGGCGAATACTTTCAGCAAACGACCTTGCCCGACCGGGGTCAACCGAGAAGTCCACCCGCTCTATCCATTCAACATCGGGCCCGAATCGAGCCTGGCCCGCTAGATCAAGCGTCAGGTGAACGCCGAGGCCGCCTGGTTCAGGGATAGGGTATACCAATGAATGGAAGGGGTGGCGACCGGAATAGCTGAAGTAGACACCACGGGCCAGCCACTGGCGGGGCGCGATATCCGCTGGTACTCCCTGCCAGCTCGTGGCCAATGGTACTGCTCCGAGGCCGGCTGCGTTCACCACCCGTTGCGCCCTGAGCTCACAGGGCGCTGGCCCTCCAACCTGCAACCGATGCTCTCCGTCACAGGTCGCCGCACGCTCTACAGGCGCCTGGCGGACCAAATGGCCACCGTAGTCCTCCAGCTCTCCCAGCAACGACAGCATCACTCCATGACTGTCTACAATGCCCGTTTCCGGTGAGTACAACGCCTCCTGGGCGGTCACGTCCGGCAGAGAAACCCGCAAGGCCCTGCGGGTTACCCTCTGGAGCAGAACACCGTTGCGAAGGGCCTGACTGGCGATAGTGTCGAGCCTCTCCACCTGGGACACGCCATTGGCAACAATCCACTTGCCGGTTTTGCGGTGGTCGATGCCACGGGTCTGACAATACTCATACAACATCCGACGACCACGAACACACAGTCGGGCCTTGAGGGTGTCCTCGGGATAGTAGATACCAGCATGGATAACCTCACTATTGCGGGACGACACCCCTTCGCCAAAGTGAGCGCCGGATTCCAGTACCAGCACCTCCCTGCCCTGCATGGCCAGCGTCCTGGCCACTGCGAGGCCGACAATGCCGGCACCGATGACCACGGTATCTGCCTGTACTATGTCTCGCCCTGTCATCTGCTCTAACGTCACCCGCGTTGTGTTTCGATCGTTTGTCAGCATCACCAACACGCTCGTTGGCTAAAAAGCCCGAATCGCATTACGGTGTCGCCCCCGAAACGTTATACTTGGCCGTGAATTGAGTGCACGGAGCAGGGAACCGATGTCTGACAGGAAGCAGTTTATTATTGTAATGCTGGTGGCGGCCATATTTGTTGGCTGGCTTGGCTGGCGAGGCTTTGAAGTCATCAGCCTGAACCAGGCACTGAAGGCCGATGAAATGGTGGCCAACTATCCTTATCAGCATCGTGTTCTCAGGGTTGAAGGAGGGACCGCCATCATGAGCTCACTGCGCTCCCATGAAACCTCGACGCACGAAGCACTCACCACCATTTTTCCGAGCATGCGTAACCTGGGAGACAATGATCGTGACTGGCAACGGGCCGAGCGTGAACTGGCCCAGGTCCAGGCCCAGGCAGGCAACATCGTCCTCAGCGCGTCTGGCATTGATCGGGTGCGATGGGAACTGGACGAAAACTGGTATCACCTCGCCAGCATGAAGTCCCAACAGAATTCGAGATACTAAACCTTATTTATGACCGAAACCTCCAGCCATCCTTACGACGCCCTTACCCCCGATACCATTCTTGATGCCCTGGAAGACGCCGGATTTGTGGTCAGTGGACGCCTGTTTGCCCTCAACAGCTACGAGAACCGTGTTTACCAGATTGGTATTGAAGACCAGCCACCGGTAATCGCCAAGTTTTACCGTCCGGGGCGCTGGAGCGAAGCCCAGATCCGGGAAGAACATCAGTTTACCGTCCAGTTGCTCAACGCCGATATTCCGGTCGTGGCGCCCATGGCTATGCCCTCCGGCGATACACTGGGCCGTTGCGGGGACTTTCTGTTTGCCGTATTTCAGCAGCGGGGCGGGCAGGCGCCCGACACCAGCGTGACAGATACCCTGTACCGCCTCGGCCAGTGGCTGGGCCAGCTCCACAATATCGGGGACACTGAGCCCTTCAACCATCGCCCGGTTATGTCGATTCTTTCGGGCATTGAGGATAACAATCGGTTCCTTACGGAAAACCGCTGGATTCCAGATGACCTTCGGCCAGCGTGGGACTCGCTGATTCCCGATCTTGTCGACCACTGCGCCCGTCGGATCGATGACGCTGGCGAGGTGCACTCCCTGAGAATTCATGGTGACTGCCACGCCGGCAACATCCTCTGCCGCGAGGAGCAGATGCTGTTTGTCGACCTGGACGATTGCCGTACCGGGCCGGCGATTCAGGATTTGTGGCTGTTACTGAACGGTGATGACGTTGAACGTGGCCAGCAATTTGGTGAACTACTGGAAGGCTACGAGATGTTCCGCGATTTCAATCGTCGTGAGCGTCATCTGATTGAACCCATGCGCTGCTTCCGGCAGATTTCCCACTGCACCTGGCTGGCCAAGCGCTGGGACGACCCGGCCTTCCCGCGTTTCTTCCCCTGGTTTGCCCAGCCGCGTTTCTGGTCCGACCAGATCCTGTCACTTCGGGAACAACTGGCGGCGCTACAGGCCCCTTCCATTCATGTACCCGGCCAATATTGAGGCCACTATTACCGACAGACCGGAGACCAACCGATGAGCCAAAGTGAGGCCCGATTTACCGTCCGCAGCCTGATTGTCACTGCCATTGCCACCATCATCGTTACCATCGTGGTTTTGGAGGCCAGCGGGCGGATTGATCATGCCGAGAATAAGGATCATGTGCCGGTGGGGGAATTTGAGGCCGTTCACATCAAACCTGGCGAAGAGTTCCGCATGTCGCCCAAGTCATCGGAACTCCACGCTGTCTGCGAACAGGGGTATCTGGCCATCGCCGCCGATGTGGACCCGGAGTTCCGGGGCATCCTCGTTGATTACAAGAACCGGGGCGTACGCTGCAGCCGAGGCCCGACACCCGCACACGACAGGCCTGTCCATGAGGGCCAGGAGCCAGCAGACAATGGCTGACAGGAACAAAAAACCGGGCCAGGCGCTGGACCGTCTGTTCGCCACTGAACGGGAAACCGGAGAATTCCGGTTTGACACATCGGTGGCTCGGGTATTTCCGGACATGATCCGGCGCTCAGTACCGGGTTACACCACGATTATTCCGATGATTGAAGTGATCACCGAACAGTATGCCCGCCCGGGCAGTCACTGCTACGATCTCGGCTGCTCTCTCGGCGCCTCCACTCTGGCCATGCGCCATGGCATTGGGGACCGCGACTGCACCCTTACAGGCGTGGACAACTCGGCTGCCATGATTGAGCGTTGCGAGCATTATATTGCTCTGGACGACCACCCATTGCCGGTTTCGCTGCGGTGCGAGGACATCCTCGACACCCCGATTGAGAACGCGTCGGTGACCACCCTGAACTTCACACTGCAGTTCGTGGCGCCAGACAGACGCGCAGAACTGATGGCTCGCATCGCCGACGCCACACTGCCCGGCGGAGTACTGATCCTCTCCGAGAAAATTCGCTTTGAATCCGATTCCGAGCAATCAACACAGACCCAACTCCATCACGAGTTCAAACGGGCCAACGGCTATTCCGACCTGGAGATCAGTCAGAAGCGTTCCGCCCTGGAACAGGTACTGATACCGGAAACCCTGGCCGAACACCGTGAGAGACTGATAAACGCAGGATTTAGTCAGGTTATGGTGTGGTACCAGTGTTTCAACTTTGTCTCCATGCTCGCCATTAAATCGCACTGAACGGAGCCTCCATGACGACCTTCAACTGGCAGGGGTGCTTTGCCCCGCTGCTTGACGATCTTGATAGCCGTGGCCTTGAGCGCTGGCGAAAGCAACTGCAGCAACAGCTACAAAAGCGCTTTGACGACAACCCTCATGGGGATATTGCCCGATGGAACCGGGCTCTGGACACCCTGCCCCACATTGGTGATGCCACGGCGAACCTGAACCAGTCGGCCATTACCCTGAACTCCGACCAGCCCCTCAGCACAGAAGACCGTGCAAAGCTCGAAGAAGGGCTGCGAGGACTGATGCCCTGGCGTAAGGGCCCGTTCGAATTCTTTGGCACCTATATCGATACCGAGTGGCGTTCTGACTGGAAATGGGACCGCGTCGCTCCCTACCTGTCAGACCTGAGTGGTCGGCAGATACTGGATGTCGGTTGCGGCTCTGGCTATCACTGTTGGCGCATGCTGGGCGAAGGAGCCGGCCGGGTGATTGGCATCGACCCAGGACTGTTATTCCTGTTCCAGTTTCTCAGCGTCAAACAGTATGCAGGCCAGGAGCAGCGCATTGATCTGCTCCCGGTGCGCGTAGAGGATCTGCCGCCAAAGCTGGAAGCATTCGACACCACTTTCTCAATGGGTGTGCTCTACCACCGTCGCTCACCACTTGATCACTTACTGGAACTGAAAGACACACTCCGCCCGGGTGGCGAACTGGTGCTGGAAACGCTGATAGCGGATGGGCCGGAAGGTTACAGCCTGATGCCGGAGGACCGCTACGGCCGGATGCGCAACGTCTGGTTCCTGCCCAGCTGCGACACTCTGTTGCGCTGGCTGGACCGAACCGGTTTTCGCAACGCCCGCGTGGTGGATGTGACAGAAACCACGATCGAGGAGCAACGCAGCACTGACTGGATGCAATTCCAGTCGCTGCAGGACTTTCTCGACCCGGACGACCCAACGAAGACCGTGGAAGGTTATCCGGGTCCGAAAAGGGCGACGGTTATCGCGGACAAGCCCTGAAGGTGTCCGCGATAACCCGGGAAGGTTACTCGCCGAAGGGGTGGCGCAGAATGACTGTCTCTACCCGGTCAGGACCGGTGGAAATGATATCGATCGGTGCTTCGATCTGCTCTTCCAGGAAACGGATATAGGCCCTGGCGTTCTCCGGTAACTGGTCCAGGCCTGTCAGCCCGACCGTGCTCTCCTGCCAACCCGGAAGATCCGCATACACCGGCTCAATGTCCTTGTAGGTATCGCAACCGATCGGCGGGCGGGTAATCTCCCCGTTAGGCGTTTTGTAGCCAATGCACACCTTCACCGTATCCATGCCATCGAGCACGTCCAGCTTGGTCAGGCAGATGCCCGATACGCTGTTGATCTGGATGGCGTGGCGCAGTGCAACCGCATCAAACCAGCCACAACGGCGTGAACGCCCGGTGGTGGTGCCAATCTCGTTGCCCTTGACCGCCAGGTGATGGCCCATATCGTCAAACAGCTCGGTCGGGAACGGACCGGAACCGACACGAGTGGTGTAGGCCTTGGTGATCCCCAGCACGTAATCCAGGAACAACGGCCCAAAACCAGACCCGGTAGCCGTGCCGCCAGCCGTGGTATTTGAGGAGGTGACGTACGGGTAGGTACCCAGATCAATGTCCAGCAGCGAGCCCTGCGCACCTTCAAAGAGGATGTGTTCGCCGCGCTTGCGAAGGTCATGGAGGATATCCGTGACGTCGGCAGACATGGGTAGAATTTCCTCGCCCATGGTCATCAGTTCGGAAAACGCCTGATCAATGTCTTCGGGCTCTTCCTTGAAGTACTCGGTCAACACGAAGTTATGGTACGACATGATTTCCCGGAGCTTCTCTTCAAAGCTCTTCGGGTCACACAGATCTCCAACGCGAATCCCACGGCGGGAAACCTTGTCTTCGTAGGCTGGCCCGATACCGCGACCGGTGGTGCCAATCTTGTCGACACCTCGCGCTCGCTCGCGCGCCTGATCGATACGAACGTGGGTCTTGAGGATGACCGGGCACGCCAGACTGATCTTCAAACGCTCCCGCACAGCAACCCCATTGCCTTCGAGTTCGCGGACTTCCTTCAGCAACGCTTCCGGAGAGAGCACGACGCCGTTGCCAATCAGGCACTGGACATTCTGGCGAAGAATGCCAGACGGAATCAGATGAAGGGCGGTTTTCTTACCTTCAATAACCAGGGTATGGCCGGCATTGTGGCCGCCCTGAAAGCGCACCACCGCCGCAACCTTATCGGTCAGCAGGTCAACAATCTTGCCTTTTCCTTCATCACCCCACTGGGTGCCCAGCACTACAACGTTTTTACCCATGACTCTCTCTCAGTGCGGCCCCGCCAATTGATGGGGTGCCCGCAGGTTTACCTGTAAATGAGTGGCCCGACCCCGAAGGTCATCAGTCCAACTGCTCCACGACCCACTGGCCGTCTCGCTTCACCAGGGCACGATCGCAATTGCGCGTGCCAGGATCAACGCCCTCGTCTTCCGGCAGGGCGCGGATAACCGTCTCCGTCATCCGCAGGCCGGAAATCACGCCATCCAGCGCAGGATCTTCGGTGGCTGGCGCCCATATGGCCTTGCCAGCGCGGCCGGTTCGCTGACCAAGTGAGACCAGCGCACGGATATCAAGACTAAAGCCCGTCGCCGGACGTGCACGGCCGAAATCACTGCCAATGGCATCGTAGCGACCGCCCTTGGCAACCGCGTCACCATGCCCCGGCACATAGGCCGCAAACACCAGCCCGGTATGGTAGTTGTATCCTCGAAGCTCACAAAAATCGAACCCGAAGCTTACCTCTGGATAGCTCGCGGACAGCATATCCGCCACTCGATCCAGTTGATCCAGCGCCTGACGAAGCGGTTCCGGCGCCCCTTCAAGAATGCGCTTTGCCTCACGCAGGGCATCCTTCCCACCGCTGACTCTGGCCAGTTCTCTGAGCATGCCGCCAGCAGAACCCGGTGGGCACCCGCCCAGCAATTCATCCAGTTCCGGCACAGACTTACGGGCCATGGCATCAAAGATGGCCGCGCCGGTATCGCGATCAAACCCGGCCTCTCCAACCAATGTCTCGTAGATCGCGACATGGGCAAGATCCAGATGGATCCGGGGCAAACCCGATACACGCAGGGTTTCAAGCATCAGGCTGATCACTTCCAGATCCGCCGATTCGGAGGCGCTACCAAACAGCTCGCAACCCGCCTGGATGGGCGTGCGCCCTGTCAGCATATGGCGCGGTCGGGTGTGGAGCACATGGCCGGCATAACACAGCCGCGTAATACCTTCCTGGCCGAGGGTATGGGCATCAATGCGTGCTGCCTGCGGCGTCATGTCCGCACGCAGCCCCATCATCCGGCCGGTCAGCTGATCAGTCAGCTTGAAGGTCTGAAGCTCCAGGTCGTGCCCGGTGCCCGTAAAAAGTGATTCGAGGTATTCGATCAACGGCGGGATAACCAGCTGGTAACCCCAACGCTGGCAGGTATCCATTACATCCCGGCGCAGGGATTCAATCTGTCCAGCCAATGGCGGAAGGATGTCTTCCACGCCATCAGGCAGTAGCCAGCGATCAGATACTGTCATGAGATTCGGTTGTCCGTTCTGTCCCGGGGCGGAAGCTTCTTGCCGCGAGAGTGCACAGGATTTAGGGCGATGCTCGGGGAAAGATAAAAACCCGAACCAAAACCGGCAGAATTTTACACTGTTGGCAGACACAAAAAAACCGGAATACCGAGGTATTCCGGTTTTGTCACTACCATCGTCGTGGTTAGCGGTTTCCCTGAGGGTCCTTCAGGAACTTCAGGAAGTCGCTATCAGTGTCGATGACCATGATGTCGTCTTCATTGGCAAAGGTGTTCTGATAGGCTTCCAGACTGCGGTAGAAGCTATAGAACTCGCTGTTAGACCCATAGGCATCGGCATAGATCTGGGCGGCCTGAGCATCACCTTCACCACGCATTTCCTCAGCCTTGGCAAAGGCTTCCGCCAGGATAACGGTGCGCTGGCGATCAGCATCCGCGCGAATACCCTCCGCCAACTCGCGACCGCGGGAGCGGAATTCCTGCGCCAGTTTCTCGCGCTCGGTCGCCATTCGACGATAGACGTTCTGGCTCACCTGCCCCGGGAATTCAATGGCTTTGACGCGGATATCCACCACTTCAATGCCAAATTCCTTGAGCGACGTTTCGTTCACCCGGTCACGCAGGGTGTGCATCAGCTCGTCACGCTGGCCGGAAACGACCTCGACCATGGTCCGAACACCGAACTCATCCCGCAGGCCGTTATCCACGCGAGACAACAGCAGCTCGGAGGCGCGGTATTCGTCACCACCAGTGGCCCGGTAGAACTGATCCACGTTGCGGATTTTCCAGGCGATGTAGGAATCGACGTCCAGCGGCTTCTTCTCGATGGTCAAATACTGACGCGATGGAAGATCCGTTGTCAGCAATCGGATGTCGAATTCCCGGACCTGATCAATGACCGGCACCTTGAAGTGAAGCCCGGCTGAAATATCCGTTTCGATCAACTCACCGAACCGCAGCAGCACGCCACGATGGGTTTCCGGGATAATGTAAACACTGGAGAGCGTAACCAGTACGACAATCAGGGCGCCTGCAAGGCCCACAATACTTTTGGGTCCCATCATTATCTGCTCCTCCGAACGCCACTATCCTGCCTGCCACGCAGCTCCTGAATCACCTGATCTGACAGGGTCTTGATGTCGATGTCACTGCCGGAGCTTCCGGAACCGCTCTGGCTGCCGGTGCTGGCACCGGAACGGTTAGTCAGCCTATCCAGAGGCAGGTACATCATATTGTCGCTGCTCTGGGTGTCCACCAGCACTTTGCTGGTATTCGACAGAACCCCTTCAAGCGCCTGGATGTACATACGCTCGCGAGTGACTTCCGGCGCAGTCTGATACACACCAAGAACCGCCAGGAAACGTGAGGTTTCACCACGGGCACGCTCAATCACTTCTTCCTTGTAGGCCGCCGCTTCCTCGGTCAGGCGCTGTGCCCGGCCACGAGCCTCGGGGACCACTTTATTGCGGTAGGTTTCAGCTTCTTCCTTGACCTGCTGCTCGTCCTCACGGGCGCGCTGCACTTCACGGAAGGCATCCTGCACCGCATCGGGTGGCTGAGTGCTCTCGACGTTGACACGGACAATGGTCAAGCCAGTGCCGTATTCTTCCAGGAAGCTCTGCAGGCGCTGCTCCACGCGAACGGCCAACTCGGCACGACCTTCCGTCAACACGTCATCAAGTGTTGAGCTACCAACTTCATGGCGCAAGGCGCTGTCAGTAGCAAACGCCAATGCCTGGTTGGAATCACGGACGTTCAGCACATAAGCCTGAGCATCACCAACACGATACTGGACCTGAAGGTCAACAGAGACGAGGTTCTCGTCCTGTGTCAGCATCTGGCCTGTAGATTCCGCATTCCGGACGTTCGTCACCCGGACCAGATAAACGCTATCGATCAACGGAACCTTGAAGCGCAGACCCGGCGTTTCAGTACGACTGAACTCGCCAAAGCGAAGCACAACCGCACGCTCCTGCTCGTTCACGGTGTAGAACGATTGAAAGACCACGTATCCGGCAAAAATGATGGCCGCCAACGCCAGGATGGCACCAAAACCGCCGGCGCCACCCGAGGACGAACTGCCGCCACTGCCTCCGGACTTGTTGCCCTTGCCACCCAGCAAGCGATTGAGCTTGTCGAGACCCTTTTTCAGCGCCTCGTCCAGGTCCGGTGGGCCCTGGTCATTTCCGCCACGACCACCACCAGTACCCCAGGGGTCATTGTCGTTGCGGTTTCCACCCGGTTCATTCCAGGCCATAGTGTTCTCCGTTCCAAACTAATCGAATGGCTGCAAATACTAGGGATTTATAAGCGCCCCGGCAATAGCACAGCCGGCCTATGTACGTTGTTCTTCAAGCCTTACATCATTTTCGCGCACGCCAGCGCGGCTCAACAGCTGTAACCAGTCACGATGCTGAAGGCGCACTTCCAGTACCGAATCCCCGCTATTGCGGTGACTTTCCGTCACGACAGAGCCCGCTTCATGCAAAAGCGCCCGCAACTTGCCGTCCGTCGGGCCCAGCAGTACGAATTGATGGATCACGTCCTCCGCCAATCGTTCGACGATGGTATCAAACAGGCCTTCAAGACCTTCCCCGGTGACCGCAGAAACCCAGACACGCACGGGAACGCCATCTTCGTTGCGCTCAACCCGCGGCTGGAAGTTATCCAGCAGGTCGATCTTGTTGAAAACCTGCAGCACCGTAATCTCGTCAGCACCTATTTCTGCCAGCACTTCTTCCACCTGCTCCATGTTCTCGTCACGCCGGTGATCGTGGCAGTCGATTATGTGGAGCAGAATTGAGGCTTCGGTGGTTTCTTCCAGGGTGGCACGGAAGGCTTCAACCAGCTTGTGGGGAAGATGACGGATAAAGCCGACAGTGTCGGCCATTACGACCGGGCCAATGTCAGGAAGTTCCAGGCGCCTCAGCGTCGGGTCCAGGGTCGCAAACAGCTGATCCGCCGCGTAAACGGTTGACGTTGTTATGCGGTTAAACAGCGTGGACTTGCCCGCGTTGGTGTAGCCCACCAGTGAGACGGTTGGAATATCCGCACGCATCCGGGCCCGGCGACCCTGGTTACGCTGTTTACGGACCTTTTCAAGGCGGCGATGAATGGACTTGATACGCTCCCGCAGCAACCGCCGATCCGTCTCCAACTGGGTTTCACCCGGGCCACGCAACCCGATACCACCCTTCTGGCGCTCAAGGTGCGTCCAACCCCGAATAAGGCGGGTCGACATATGCTCAAGTTGAGCCAGTTCCACCTGAAGCTTACCTTCATGGGTGCGAGCACGCTGAGCGAAAATATCCAGGATGACACCCGTGCGATCGAGCACACGACAGCTCAGCTCACGCTCAATGTTTCGTTCCTGGCTGGGGCTGAGTGCGTGATTGAAAAGCACCACATCCGCTTCGTTGGCGGTCACGGCATCACGAATTTCTTCCAGCTTCCCCTCGCCGACAAACAGTCTCGGGCTGGGCTGCTTGCGCGAGCCGGTGACAACACCTACGGGTTCGACACCGGCAGACCAGACCAGTTCACGGAACTCGCCCAGATCCTCAGCTTCTTCGTGTGAGGAAAACTCGATATGAACGAGAATCGCCCGTTCACCAACGTCGGGACGCTCAAACAAGTAGTAACAACTCCAAATCAGTCAGGCTGCACCTGTCACCAAAACAAACACCCGCGGCCCTGGGAGCCTTTTCGGGCCCTTCGGGAGCGCGGGTGACAACACCGGTGTGCCCGGATAAATCAGTCTTCAGATTCTTCTCCGCCCGGAGCCTGTGGCGGAATACGAACGTTCCGCGCGGGCACCACAGTGGAAATGGCATGCTTATAGACCATCTGGCTGACAGTGTTTTTCAGCAAAATCACGAACTGGTCAAAAGACTCGATCTGGCCCTGAAGCTTGATACCATTGACCAGAAAGATAGAAACCGGAATGCGTTCCTTGCGTAATGCATTAAGGTAAGGGTCTTGTAGAGAGTGCCCTTTTGACATGTGTTTTCTCCTGTTTATAAGTAAAGGCAGATCGTCAACTTCAATTGTTAAATGTGGTGCGAAACTCAATAATTTTCAAGGCAGTGTCGGACATAAGTTTGTCGCCACTATCCAACCAGTCCACATCGGACCACTTTCGCAACCAAGTCAGCTGTCGCTTGGCAAGCTGCCGGGTAGCAGCAACGCCCTTGTCCACCATGGTGTCGTAATCATAATCACCGGCCAGATGTGCCCAGCCCTGACGATATCCGACACAACGCATGGAGGGCAGGCCAGCATTCAGATCACCCCTGGCCTTCAGCACCCTGACCTCATCAAGAAAACCCGCATTCAGCATGGCGTTGAAACGCAGGGCTATTCTTTCATGGAGCACCCGCCTCTCGGCGGGAGCCATCGCAAGCTGCACTACAGTATACGGAAGAGACGGCGATTCGTCTGCCTGCCATTGGGTGAAATAGGTGTAATCCTCAATGCCATCGCTGTTCTGACGGTTCTCTGCCTGGCCTCTGCTCGCCTTGTCCTGCCATATTGAGGAAATCGGCCGTCCCGTCAGACGAATCACCTCAAGTGCCCGAATAAGTCGCTGCCGGTTATTCTGATGAATGAGACCCGCCGCCACAGGGTCCTGTCGCTCCAGCTCCTGGTGAAGGGCACCCCAGCCTCGCTCCTTCGCCTCCTGCTCAAGGGCCTCCCGGACGACTGGATCAGCAGACGGCAGGTTGGACATACCATGCAGCAATGCCTTGAAGTACATCATGGTGCCACCCACCAACAACGGAATCCGCCCCGCTGACACAATGTCGTTCATTTCACGCAGGGCATCGCGACGGAAGTCCGCTGCCGAGTATGTTTCCGCCGGGTCGCAGATATCAATTAACCGGTGTGGCGCCTGGGAGAGCTCCTCGTGCGAGGGCTTGGCGGTTCCAATATCCATACCCCGGTAGATCATCGCCGAATCAACACTGATGATATCGCAGGGCAGGTGGCGACAGAGCTCGATGGCCAGGTCGGTCTTGCCCGAGGCAGTCGGGCCCATCAGGCATATGGCCAGGGGCTTGGTGCCTTTAGCGGTTGATGCCGTCATACCGGTGTTAACGCCCGCGCAGGAATAATTTGTCCAGCTCCGAGAGGGTGACCACAGTCCAGGTGGGCCGACCATGGTTGCACTGACCACTGCGCTCGGTGGCCTCCATGTCCCGCAACAGGGTATTCATTTCCGGAATGGTCAGTTGCCGATTGGCACGCACGGAACCATGACATGCCATGGTACCAAGCAACTCATGTATCACCGCCTCCACACGGTCGCTTTCGCCGTTCTCAATCAGGTCAGACAGCACATCCCGAACCAATTGCTCGGTGTCCGCCCCCCGCAACAGCGCAGGCACCTGCCGCACAGCGAGAGTTTCGGGGCCAATGCGCTCCACCCTCAATCCCAACTGCAAAAGCTCTTCACCATGAGTCTCCGCCAATGCCGCCTCTTTCTGGCTGACAGCCAGGGAAACCGGCACCAGCAGCGGCTGACTCTTGAGGTCCTGCGCCTCCAGCGCACGCTTCATACGCTCATAGGTAATACGCTCATGGGCCGCGTGCATATCCACCACGATCATGCCCTGACGGCTCTGGGCCAGGATATAAATTCCGTGCAGTTGGGCAATGGCGTAGCCAAGCGGCGGCTCATCACCGCTGTCCTGCGGTGGCGTAGGCGCCGCAACGGCCAGATCACCGGTGTCGGCCATCGCGGGCTGCGCCCCGGTTCCACCGCCCTCGTTCAGGGACTGGTAGAACGCCATCTGATCGCGGGCCTGCCATTCAGGCTGCGGGGGCCTCGGGCTCCCTGAGAACCCGGCATGCTGCGGGCTGCCGCCGGAACCTGCAAACGGATCGGAGGCGGACTGGTGATTGACACCCGGCATGGCAGCCTGAACGCCAAAACCACCGGTTGCCGTACCGGCCTCCCGACCGTGGGACTGGGCTACCGCTCCCTTGAGATGATCATCCGGGCGCACATCTGCCAGCGCCTTGTGAAGCGTCCGGAAAATAAAATCGTGAACCAGGCGCCCATCGCGGAAACGCACTTCGTGCTTGGTGGGGTGAACATTCACGTCCACGTTCGCGGGATCAACCTCCAGATACAACACGAACGCCGGGTGACGGTTGTTGTAAAGCACATCCCGATAAGCCTGGCGCACGGCATGCGCTACCAGCCGGTCCCGTATCACCCGCCCGTTGACAAAAAAGTACTGCAAATCCGCCTGACTGCGGGAAAAGGTCGGCAGGGCAACCCAACCCCAAAGTTTCAATCCCGTAGCCTCAGCATCAATCACCACGGCGTTGTCGATAAACTGCTGACCGCATAGAGAGCCAATCCGCCGCTCCCGGTCCAGCGGATTCTCAGCCGGCCTGAGGCTCTGGACCACACGCTGGTTATGTCGAAGCGTAAAACCGGTGTCGAAACGGCTCAGGGCCTGGCGGCGAATACATTCTTCAACATGGTTGAACTCGGTCTTCTCCGTACGGAGAAACTTGCGTCGGGCGGGCGTGTTAAAGAACAGGTCCCGGACCTCCACCGTCGTGCCCACCGGATGGGCCGCCGGGGAAATACTGGCGTCCATGTCGCGCCCTTCCACTTCTACCTTTGAGGCCGCCTCCTGGCGCTCTGTGCGTGATGTCAGTGCCAGCCTGGAAACGGAACTGATACTGGCCAGGGCCTCCCCCCGGAAACCAAGGGACGCCACTGCTTCAAGGTCTTCGAGATTTTCAATCTTGCTGGTGGCATGACGGCTGAGCGCAAGGGGAAGGTCCGTCTCGTCTATGCCCATGCCGTCGTCACGTACCCGGATCAGCTTGACACCCCCCTGCTCCACCTCGATATCGACCCGGCGGGCACCGGCATCGAGCGCATTTTCTACCAGTTCTTTCACGACCGAAGCCGGGCGCTCAACCACCTCACCGGCAGCAATCTGGTTGGCCAGGCGGGGCGTCAGTAATCGAATGGAGGGCATGTTACCAGGGGACCTCGTGTCAGGATGCAGGAATACGAATGGTTTGCCCTACCATAACACGGTCATCATTGAGGCCGTTATACTGCATCAGTTCGCTGACGGTTGTCTGGTTCTCCCGAGCGACACCTGAGAGCGTATCCCCCCGGCGAATCCGGTACTGACTGACACTGCCATCGCCACGGCCGTTCTGCTTCTGCCACGCCAGCAACGTGCCTGGCGGGGGCGTTTTCTGGAAGTAGTCATCGATACCCCGAAACACCGCCTGGGACAGTTTTTCACGATACCAGGCACTGGAAAGGTTCTGCTCTTCCTTCGGGTTCGAGATGAATCCCGCCTCAACGAGAACCGATGGAATATCCGGTGATTTCAGCACCGCAAACGCAGCCTGCTCAACGCCTTTCTTGTGAAGCTTGGCGACACTGCCAAGCCTGCCGAGGATAGAGTCCCCGACACCGAGGCTGGAATTGATGCTGGCGGTCATGGAGAGGTCCAGCAGCACACCCGCCAGCATGTCATCTCGACCATCAAGGGACACCCCACCGGCACCCCCGATCAGGTCAGAGCGGTTCTCGGTCTTGGCCAGCCAGCGGGCGGTTTCACTGGTGGCACCCCGCTGTGACAACGCAAACACCGAAGCACCACGGGGCTGAGGCGTGCGAAAGGCATCGGCGTGGACCGACACAAACAGGTCGGCGTTGTGCTTCCGGGCCAGCAGTGTGCGGCTACGCAAATCGATGTAGTAGTCGCCGGTACGGGTTAGCTTGGCGGTATAACCCGGCTTGGCGTCGATCAATTCCGCCAGGGTTTTCGACATTCTCAACACCACGTCCTTTTCTCGGGTGCCCCGGGGGCCGATTGCTCCCGGGTCTTCGCCGCCGTGGCCGGCATCAACCACCACGATAATATCCCGCTTGCCGTTGGCGTTTTCGGTGACGGTTGGCTCCGAAGGCTTTCGAGCCTTCAGGCCACCTTCGTCGATCAGGTCAACGACCAACCGGTGACCGTACTGCTGATTGGGTTCGAGCTGAAAGCTGCGCGGCTTGATGTCACTCTTCAGATCGAGCACTACCCGAAGATCATTACCGTTGCGCGGGGCGCTGCGGATACGCTTTACGGGACTGCCCGAGAGATCGAGCTTGTCAAAATCGGCCTTGAGCGTCGTGTTCTCAAGGTCAATCACCAGGCGCGAAGGCCCGGAAAGGGCAAACACCTTGTGATCAATCTTGTCGGCAACATCCAGCACCAGCCGGGTATGGTCCGGCGCGGGCCAGATCCTCACGCCTTCCACGTTAACGCCCGCCATTGCTGCCATAGGAAACAACAGAGTCAGCATTACACTACCGGCCAGGCACCATCTGGAGAACATTCTTGCCATCATTTTCCTGCCCACCTGCACTGATCACACATAATTAACCTCGAACACTCGACAACGGTATTGCCGCAAGCCTGGCCTGCAGCCCCACACCCACAGCCGTTGCCGCCGAGACAAGCGCTTTACGCCCATCTCCACTGACACTCAAGCGTATCCAAAGGTCGGGATCCGGAAGGATTCCCTGACCCCGCTCGGGCCACTCAATCAAACAAAGGCTCTGGCCCTGAAAGTAATCACGTATACCCATGTACTCCAGCTCCTCCGGATCACCCAATCTGTATAGGTCGAAGTGGTAAGCGGGAGGGCTCAGGTGCTCATACGGCTCCACAATGGTGTAGGTCGGACTTTTAACAGCCCCGTCATGGCCAAGGCCACGCATGACTCCACGGCTCAGGGTCGTCTTTCCCGTACCCAGGTTGCCCTCGAGAAATACAATGGCTCCCTGTCCGGCCTGAACCACAACGGTAGCGAGCCCCCTTCCAAGGTTTTCTGTTGCCACCTCATCCTTCAGGAACAGCGAGAGCTCCTGCGCTGCAACGTCCATCATTCGTCTCCACCACCGCCAACCGAACGACGATCCGGCCAGCGCTCAGAATCCACCAATACCTGTGACAGGGCCTCAATAACGTCCATCGGCAACAGCCCCATATAACCGCGGGTTTCCGACGCCAGGTCCGCAGCCGCCAGATGCAATGCAGCGCCTGCCGAGGTTGCAACACGGGCATCCTTCAGTTGAGCGTACAAACTACCCAGCACGCCCGAAAGAACATCCCCCATGCCACCAGTCGCCATGCCAGGGTTACTGCCGCTGACAACGTCCGGCACTGCACCTCCGCCTGCCACCACCGTTCCGGCCCCCTTAAGTAGCACAACTCCGCCAAACATCTGAGAGATTCGCCCGGCAGCGCCTACACGATCCTCTTCAATTTCCGCCACATCACACGCCAGAAGCCGCGCCGCCTCTCCAGGATGCGGGGTAAGGATATGATTGTGTGCCGGCTGCGCCACCCTTGAGGCCATCAGGTTGAGGGCATCTGCATCGAGCACCCTCGGCTTACCGCTCGCAACCACCTGCTGGAGCATCTGCTGCCCCCAGGCACCCTGGCCGATGCCCGGACCACAGACTATGACATCCGCCGCTTCAATCAACGGCGGCAGTTCAGAACCATGAATCAGCCCCTGCACCATGACCGATGGACAGCGCGCGAGGGCCGGTGAGACGTATTCCGGGCGCGTGGCCAGCGTAACCAGTCCGGCACCGGCTCTTGCCGCTGCTTCGGCTGCCAACAGGCCGGCACCGCCAAAACCCCGGTCCCCGGCCACCACGAGCACGTGCCCGAAACGACCCTTATGCGCGGTTCTTGATCGCCTGGGGATGACCGAACGAATCGACCGCCAGTCAACCCGGCGAGCAAAAGGCTGCTGACCGCTCTCGGAGGCCCAGTCATCGGTATCCAGGGACTCGAACAGGATGTCACCCCCACACTCAGCCCCCTGCCCCGTAAACAGTCCGGCCTTGAGCCCAATAAAGGTCACTGTTGCATCAGCCCGTATCGCCTGTCCGACCACCGCTCCAGTGGTTGCGTTCAGGCCGGACGGCAAATCAATCGCCATTACGGGCGCAGGCGCCTCATTGCACGCGTCGATCATCGCCGCAAAGGGCTCCCTGGGAGCGCCTGTTACGCCGGTTCCCAACATGGCGTCCACGATTAAACCGACGCTGGCAATTGATCGCTGCGCATCGCCGCTACCAAGATCCGCAAGTTCCCGCACTTTTACCCCATCGGCCACGGATTTTTGCCAGGCCTTGCGGGCATCACCAGATAATTTTCCCGTCGGCGCAACGGCAATACAGTCCACATCCAAACCATGGCGTACGGCATTGGCCGCCACCAAATAGCCGTCACCGCCATTGTTGCCGGCGCCACACAGCACCAGAACCCGGCCCGGCTCAGGCCAGTTGCGTACCAGCCTGCGAAACGCACCGGCGGCTGCGGCCTGCATCAGGTCAAATCCGTCAACCCCTTGTTGATCAATTACATAGCGATCAATCTCCCTCACCGCATCGGCGGAGTAGAGGTCTTCTGGTAAACTATGACCACCAGACAGGGGCATGAAAATCGGCTCCCGCTAAAGAATTCGGATTAAGAAAATCGGCCAGATACCTGTAAAGAATAGCAAAACAGCGGAAAAGGTCATAACTTAATCAAATTAAACTTCATTACCCTTCGGGCCGCCGGGAAAACCGGTTGCCACTCGACTGGCACTCCATGACCGAATCGATCGATCAAAACCTCGAACATCTGCCGGAACACATCCAATCCTGGGCCCGGGAACTCGGCTTTAGTGATGTCGGCATTACCCTCCCGGACACCGGTGCTCACGGAGCTCGCCTGAAGGACTGGCTCCGCAAGGGTTTTCACGGCGAAATGTCGTATATGGAAGATCATGGCGACAAACGCTATACCCCCACCTCACTGGTGGAAGGAACGCAAAGAGTCATTTCCGTGCGGCTGGACTACCTGCCTGCGCCCGATAACCCGGGGCGAATACTCACTAACCCCGAGAAGGCCTACATTACCCGCTATGCCACTGGGCGTGACTATCACAAGCTGATGCGCAAACGACTGGCGACCCTGGCAAAACGCATTGACGAGGCAGTATCGGGATACGATTACAGAGCTTTCGTAGACAGCGCTCCTGTGCTCGAAAGGGCCCTTGCCCAGCGCGCGGGCCTGGGCTGGATTGGCAAGAACAACATGCTGATTCATCCAAAAGCGGGGTCGTTTTTCTTCCTCGGAGAAATCTTTACCAGCGCGCCATTACCGCTGGACGAACCGTTTGAAAAGGAACATTGCGGCAGTTGCGCCGCGTGCCTGGACATCTGCCCCACAGATGCCTTTGAAGGCCCCCACAAACTCGATGCCCGCAAATGCATCAGCTACCTCACCATTGAACTCAAGGGCAGCATTCCGGAAGAACTGCGCCCCAAAATGGGCAACCGAGTGTTCGGTTGTGACGACTGCCAACTGGTCTGCCCCTGGAACAAGTTCAGCAAGCCAACGGCGGAAAAAGACTTCCAGCCCCGCCATGGTCTGGACAACAGCGAATTGGCTACGCTGTTCCTCTGGACGGAAGAACAATTCCTCAAACGCACTGAAGGCTCCGCCATCCGCCGCACCGGTTACGAGGGATGGCTGAGGAACCTGGCGGTGGGCCTTGGCAATGCGCCTTCAACCATCCCAGTGATCGAGGCCCTAAAACAGCGGGCTGACTTTCCGTCAGAGATGGTTCGGGAGCATGTGCACTGGGCCCTTCGCAGGCACGGCCTATAGCTTGAAAGCGCCGCAGCCTACAGTTGGAAGAAGTGTTCCCGATAATGCCGCAGCTCCTCTATGGAGTCGCGAATGTCGTCCAACGCCAGGTGACTGCCTTTCTTCTTAACCCCGTCCAGCACATCCGGGCGCCAGCGCCTCGCCAGCTCCTTGATGGTACTCACATCCAGATTGCGGTAGTGAAAGAAGGCTTCCAGTTCCGGCATGTACTTCACCAGGAAGCGACGATCCTGGCCGATGCTATTGCCACATAATGGGGACTGCCCCGGCTCGAGATACCGCTGCAGGAATTCCAGGGTTTTCTGTTCGGCATCGATCTCGCCGTACTTGCTGTCCTTTACCCGCTGGGTCAGTCCGCTTTCGCCATGGGTCCGCGTGCACCACTCGTCCATTTCACTGAGCAGTTTGTCTGATTGGTGAACGGCAATCACCGGCCCTTCTTCAATCGTGTTCAATTCAGAATCCGTAACGATGGTTGCTATCTCGATGATGCGCTCTTTTTCCGGGTCTAACCCCGTCATTTCCAGGTCAATCCAGACAAGGTAGTTGGCTTCTGGCATTCGGTGACTCCCAGCCTTCCAATGCGTGCATGGGTGGCCGGTCACTGCTTCCCGGGATACGCTACAAGCACATCCATGTGCGCTCGACTGAAACCATCCCTGGTTTCAGACGCTCCCGGGAAGCAGTGACCGGCCACCCTCGTAATATTGGTAATATATCGGCCAATCCCGACAGAACAAACAGGCTCTGACGAAATCATTCACGTATGATGTTACAGCAATCACCATTTCCCAGCAGGAATTAACCGACCCACGATATGGCTAAACGTCGACTCAACAAGCAGCAGCAGTGGCGCATCAAGAAAATTCAGCAGGAGCGGGCTGCACGGGCGGCGAAGAAAGAAGAATCCATCAGCGAAAAGCTGGACGCTGGTGATCTCGGCCCGGAGCAACAAGGCCTTGTTATCGCTCACTACGGCCAGCAACTCGACGTGGAAGCCCTGGAGGGGGAAGACACCGGCACGGTGCTGCGCTGCTTTGTGAGAGCGAACATCGACAGCCTGGTAACTGGCGACAAGGTGATCTGGCGCCCAGGCAGCGACAATACCGGCGTCATTGTGGCGCGTTGCGACCGTCACACCCTACTGCAACGGCCCGACAACTTCGGCGCACTCAAGCCCGTCGCTGCCAATATTGACTACATCATCCTTGTGATCGCCCCCGAACCGGAACCCCACGACAACCTGATTGATCGTTATCTGGTGGCGGCCGAGAGCACGGACATTCCGGTCATCATCCTGCTCAACAAGACCGACCTGGTGACTGACCAGAATCGGGAAGCAATCGACCAACTTCTGGCTCGCTACGAAAAGCTCGGATATCGAATAGAGCGCACCTCCGCAAAAACCCTGGAGGGTGAGCAGGCGGTTAGGGTTGAAGACCTGGTAAAAGGTCAGACCAGCGTATTCGTGGGTCAATCAGGCGTTGGCAAATCGTCCATTATCCAGACGTTATTGCCGGAAGCATCGATCCGGGTAGGCGCGGTCTCGGAGAGCACCGGGAAAGGGGTTCACACCACCACGACCGCCAAACTTTTTCACCTCAACTGCGGAGGCGATCTCATCGATTCGCCGGGTATCCGGGAGTTCGGGCTGTGGCACATGACACCACAAGAGATCGAGTACGGCTTCCGGGAGATACGTGACCTGATCGGTCACTGCAAGTTCCGCAATTGCAGCCATATGGGGGACCCCGGCTGTGCCATTGCGCAGGCTGCCGAGGATGGTCGCATCAGCACGGAGCGACTGAAAAGCTTCAACCGGATTCTTCAGGATATGGCGGAACAGCAGTCACGGGGACTGAAAGCCGACTGAACCGGCTTACCAGTTCAGCTCGCCGGGCTTGGGTTCTTCCTTCTCTTCCGCCCAGCTGCCTTCTTCCAGCCGTTTCATTGCCTCCTGCTGCTCCTCTTCAGAGGGGGCAGTCAGGTCAATCAAGGGCTCACCCGATCGACTGGCATTGCTCTGGATGCCAGCCGCTGTCTTTTTGTTCATCACGATAATGGAAATACGACGATTAACCGGCGCCTGAGGATCGTCCTGATCAAACAGCACCGAATCGCTCAGCCCCACAACCCGGCCAATTTGCTCCTGCCTGACACCGCCTGCAACGAGCGCTCTGCGAGCCGTGTTGGCCCGGTCCGCCGACAATTCCCAGTTGGTGTAACCCGGGCGACCGCTGAAGGGCGTGGAGTCGGTATGGCCGGTAATGCTCAGTTTGTTGTTGACGGTGCCGAGTGTCTTGGCAAGCTCGAACAGGATGTCCTGAGAATAATACTTGAGCTCTGCCCGGCCACTGTCAAACATGGGGCGCTGTGAGCGGTCGACGATCTGAATACGCAGGCCCTCGCTGGTGATATCGATCAGCAACTGATCTTTGAACTCCTGAAGGGTTTCGCTCTGCTCTATACGGTCCTGAAGGTCCTGAAAGAGCTCCTCCATCTGCCGCTGCTCCAGAGTCTGCGCCAGCTCCTCCACAACCTGGTCTTCGATCTGGATATCGCTGCGCTCGATGTCCTCGCTGCTTTCGTTGATCACCGAGGCACTGCCCTCAAGATCCACCGGATTGGGAGACCCACCCTCAGTAAACCCGACCGGGTCCTTGAAGTAACCTTCCACAGCACGAATCTGTTCAGGAGACGCCGTTGCGGTCAGCCAGAGCACGAGAAAAAACGCCATCATGGCGGTAGCGAAATCGGCGAAAGCCACTTTCCATGACCCGCCGTGGTGCCCAGCCGCAACTTTCTTTTTTCTCTTTACGATGATTGGCTGTTCTTCCAAGAAACTGCTCCTGACGGCTCTTGCTCAGACTATTTTGAACGCACGTGGTCGTTGAGTTCCTGAAACCCGGGCCGCTTATCCGACGGCAGGGCCTTGCGGCCGAACTCGATGGCCATCTGCGGCGCCTGGCCCGACACGGTGGCAACGATTGCGGATTTGGCGCATTCGTAGGCCTTGATCTCGTATTTGGCGGTGTGCTCCATGGCAATGGAGGTGGGGCCAACGAAGCCATACCCCATCCAGATTCCGAGGAACGTTCCCACCAGCGCCGCCGCCACGCTGAGGCCAATTCTTTCAGGGCCCTCACTCAGGAAGTTCATGGTGATAACAATACCGAGCACGGCTGCGACAATCCCGAGGCCTGGCAGAGCATCGGCTATCTTGTTGACAGCGTGGGCTGGCTCTTCAAGTTCGTGCTGACGACTCTCGATCTCATTTTCCATCATGCCTTCGAGCTCATGGGTTGCCATGTTCCCGGAACTGATAATTCTCAGGTAGTCGGTGATAAAGGCCAGCAGGTACTTCGACTTAATAATGGCGGGGTAACGGCTGAAGATCTGGCTTGACTCCGGATTGTCGATGTCTTCCTCGATGGCCATCACACCCTGTTTCCTGGATTTGTCGAAAATCTCGTACATCAGGCTGAGCAAATCCATGTAAAAGGACTTGTTGTAGGGAGAACCCGTCAGTTGGCTGAGGACACCTTTCGCCACTTCCTTGATGGTGTGCAGGGGGTTGGCAATGATGAACGACCCCACTGCAGCGCCGCCGATAATAAGTATTTCCGTGGGCTGCCATAACACCAGAAGATTACCACCATGGAGGACATAACCCCCGAGGACGCTGGCAATGACAATGACTGCACCGATTATGAGTAGCATGGATTGAGAACACACCTTCTATGATTTCTGTCAGGCTAGGCGCCTGAAGCGGAGCCGCCTGGCCGGCCTGCACAGATAATAGCAAGCAGCGGACCGAACCGCGAAGATATGAAACAATTTCTATACACACCCCGCGATTTGTTAAACTTCGCGCCTTTGAGCGCCAAGGATCACTTTCCAATGTTCGACAAGCTGTTTGTAATGAGCCAGTACATAACGCCGCAACTCGCGGTTTCACGCCTTGCGGGCCGACTTGCGGACAATGAAAGCATGCCCGGGCTAAAGGATCGTGTGGTGAAGTGGTTCATCGGCCGCTATGGCGTCAATATGAACGAAGCGCTGGAACCGGACCCGGCGGCCTATGCAAGCTTCAACGCCTTTTTTACCCGCGCCCTGAAACCCGGCCTGAGGCCCGTGAACGAGCGAGAAAGCACTCTGGTCAGTCCCGTTGACGGCGCCATCAGCCAACTGGGTCAAGTCAGCAATGATCGGGTATTCCAGGCCAAGGGCCAGTCCTTCAGCCTCAACGAACTGCTCGGTGGCGATCAGGAGCGGGCGGCAAGCTTTACCGATGGCGAATTCGCCACCATCTACCTCTCCCCCAAGGACTATCACCGCATTCATATGCCGCTGGCCGGCACGCTCCGGGAAATGGTGTACGTTCCCGGCAAGCTGTTTTCCGTCAACCCGACCACCGCGGAGAACGTGCCCAACCTGTTCGCCCGAAATGAGCGGGTTGCCTGTCTATTCGACACCCCCGCAGGCCCAATGGCCCTGGTGCTGGTCGGCGCAATGATCGTGGGCAGTGTCGAGACGACCTGGGCCGGCGTCGTGGCACCCGGCGGGGGTGAGGTTTCCGAGAGTCGCTATGACAGCCTCAAAACACCCATCCAGTTTGAAAAAGGCGAGGAAATGGGACGGTTCCGCCTGGGCTCAACGGTGATCATGGTTATGCCCAAGGGCGCCGTGAAATGGAACGCCAATCAGGTAGCAGGCGGTACGGTGCGCATGGGTGAAGCTTTCGGCGACATCAACACCGGTCAGCCGGGAACGCAATAACGCCGGCCAACTCATCAAGCCCCAACTTCAGCATCAACAGGCGGTCCAGGCCCAAGGCCACTCCGGAACAATCGGGCACCCCCGACTCCAGGGCCGCCATGAACGACTGGTCGATGGGCATCTCGGGCTTTCCCACTCTGCGGCGAGCCTGGTTGTCCGCCTCAAACCGACGCCTCTGCTCGTCGGGATCGGTCAGTTCCCAGTAGCCATTGCACAGCTCCACACCGCCCACGTAGAGCTCGAAACGATGAGCCCGCCGCACCCCGGACCGTTCAGACACACGGGCCAGTGCAGCCTGGGACTCCGGATAACCGGTCACGAATACCGGCCCAACGCCCGCCAGTGCCGGCTCCACCTGAGAGCTCATCAGCAGATCCAGATAATCGTCACGAGAGAGGCCATCCAGCTGGGATGGTTCCATCCATTGTTCGCAACGCTCTGACAACTCGTCATTACCGGCCAAAAACGGATCAATACCCGCGAACCGGACAAACGCATCGCGATAATCCATGGTGCGTGGCGGCTCACAACCCAGCCAGCCACAAACCAACTCGGAGACCTCTTCCATCAGATCAACGTCCGTAAAACCGGGCCGGTACCATTCAAGCAGGGAAAACTCAGGGTTGTGTCGCCGCCCGAACTCACCGTCGCGAAACACCCGGGCGATCTGATAAATAGGGCCGGATCCAGCCGCCAGCATCCGTTTCATGTGATATTCCGGGGATGTCTGCAGCCACCCGCCCGCTGGGCGGACTCCGATCGAGGCGGGATTCGCGGAGATACTGTCAATATTGATATCAGTAACACCATGCCGGCCAAGCACGGGCGTCTCGACTTCCATCACATCACGTTGCGCAAAAAAGCCACGCACCCAGGCAAGCTGTTGTGCGCGGCTTTTAAGAGCCACCTGTGAAGCCGAGGGCCGCCACTGAAGGGAGTCAGTCACCAGGGCTCCAATCAGCTGTTTTTGACCCGGTTGACGTATTCACCGGAGCGAGTGTCCACCTTGAGCACTTCACCAATGGTGATAAATAGTGGCACGTTGACAACGGCACCCGTGGAAAGCGTCGCCGGCTTGGAGCCACCCTGGGCGGTATCGCCTTTCATACCCGGATCCGTGTCCACCACTTCCAACTCGACAAAGTTGGGCGGGGAGACTGTCAGAGGCGCGCCGTTATAGAGCGTTACGGTATAAACATCCTGCTCTTTCAGCCATTTAAGCGAGTCACCAACCGCCTTGGCATCCGCCGGAAACTGCTCGAAAGACCCGTCGGTTTTCATGAAGTGCCAGAATTCGCCATCGGTATACAGGTACTCCATTTCCAGATCGATCACGTCAGCAGCTTCCAGGCTCTCGCCGGATTTGAAAGTGCGTTCCCACTGCCGGTTGGTCATCAGGTTACGCAGTTTTACCCGGTTGAATGCCTGCCCTTTGCCGGGCTTTACGAATTCGTTCTCGAGAATGATGCAGGGGTCGCCGTCCAGCAAAACCTTAAGACCGCCACGGAATTCGTTGGTAGAATATGAAGCCATGAAATTATCACCTGAAACGATGCTTTTGGAAATTCGAAGCTGGCTATGATACAGCGAACCGCCACCCGTATAGAAGCCCGCCCCGTCGATCACGCTGATCACAGCTGGCAGCGACTGCTCTCGGAGTCCGTCACTACGCCGGATGCCCTCCTGCGCCGGCTTGACCTCGACCCGGCAGCTTGGCTCCATGGCGCGGACGAAGGCCACCGATTGTTCCCCATACGGGTACCCGAACCCTATCTGAATCGAATCACGAGGGGCGATCCCGACGACCCCCTGCTACGTCAGGTGCTGCCTTTATCGTCCGAAGCAGACACCTATCCCGGGTTTGTCTCCGACCCACTTCAGGAAAGTGGCTCGATGCCAGCGACCGGGCTGATTCGCAAGTACGATAGCCGCGCCCTGTTAATGGTGACCGGGCAATGCGCCATCAACTGTCGCTACTGCTTCCGCCGCCACTTCCCCTACGAGGACCACCGACTGTCGCCGGAGGACCGGTCGCAGGCCCTCAAGGCCCTCTCCGACGATACTCGCATAAACGAAGTGATTTTCAGCGGGGGCGACCCGCTGGTGGCGAATGACCGGCTGCTGTCGGCCTGGGCCGAGGCATTGGCAGCCATCCCACACATCCGCAGACTGAGAGTCCATACCCGACTGCCCGTCGTCATCCCCCAGAGGGTGTCTGATTCGCTGATCGCGTGGCTCTCGGGCTCACGCCTGCAGTCTGTCGTCGTCATCCATGTCAATCATCCCGCCGAACTGGATGCCGACACGCAACAGGCCCTCGGGCGACTGAAAGCTGCAGGCGTCACATTGCTGAACCAGAGCGTGATATTGAAAGGCGTGAACGACAACGCCAGAGTGCTGGCGGAACTCAGCGAGCGATTGTTCGAGTGCGGTGTACTGCCCTATTACCTCCATGCCTTCGACCCAGTGGCCGGCGCCCACCACTTCGAAGTTAGTGACGACAAGGCTCGGGACCTGGTACGGCAACTGATTACAGTGCTGCCAGGTTTCCTGGTACCCAGGCTTGTCAGGGAGATTCCGGGCCAGCCCGGGAAAACACCATTAGACCTGTTTGCGTGACCCATTTGGCAATGTTGGCCCAATTTTACTTGTTAAACATTGTCAACTCGTGCTTTTCTCGCTTTTTGTTGTGCGTTTGCTATTTTACAGTGCAGAAAGCGATAACAATAAAAACCGATATTCGCGGCGTTTTCCGATTAAAACACGCAGGCGTTACCAAGATACGCCTGTAGTTCGTGGTGCAACCCGGAGTACCTACCGTGGTCCAGACAATTGGCGTGATAGCATGGAAGGCATGATTCTGAAGCCCGATCTCCGCGTTCCTGAACAGAAGACGGCAAGTCTCTCTTTTTGCCAGACTTCCCCCAAAGCCTTCAGGGACTGGGTAAACCAGTTACCAATGGCGAATATTGGGGAAGCTTCCCGGCAGCTCTATCACGCCATCATTGAGCTCAATCATCTGTTTATCGCGCCTCAGCAGCGGCTGCAACTGCTGGAACTGATTCGCCCGAAGATTCACTTCGTCTGCTCCGAACTGTCTCGCCACTACCTTGGCTTGGCCGTCGCACTACCGGAAAAGCAGCGCAAGGTTGCCAATCTGTCCCAAGCCCTCCAGCTCCATGCCGCCAGCGGCTACAAACTGTGCGTGCTTGAGTTCCTGGACAACGGCGGCCTGGACAAAAATCGTAAGGCGGTCTCGACAGCGATTCACCGCGCCATCTCAGAGTTGGCAGCTACGATCGTAAGGGCCCATCAACTGTATTGCCCAAGCCCTGCGCAAAGTTGGCTGGAATGTCATCGACTTTTCCGATTCGCCCATCGCAACAAGATTCAGGGGCTGTCCGTCGACGACGATACTCTGACCCATCGCCGTGGAAGCTCCGTGGAAGACTGCTACAAACGCATCCTGCTGCTAGGCTGCGCCCGCCCCAATCAACTCCGGCAAGGCGAGTTGGCGCAGGTTTACGAGCTGTTCGAGAACTGGACCCACCTGGTTTCCTGCGGGCCCGAAACCGATAACGACAGCCTGTTCGTGGTAAACATGGAGCGGGACACCTCGCCGGTCTACCGCAGCCTGCTGGAACAAAAGCCGGGTAACGACTGCTACAACTTCGACACTCGGGAATTATCAGAACAGATCACGGACGCCTTGCACGCCCGCAACAAACGGGATGGTGGATCCAGCGAACTTGAGCTGCCCTCCCGCATTGGCGACACACTTCTGACTCACCTGAGCCAGGCGCTCGGCATCCTTGCCAAGCGCAACTTCAATCGCATTGCCAGTCAGGGCACGCTCGAGATATGCGTAGGCCTGACCGCAACCCATTATTACGTGGCCGGCGAAAAAACGTTCAACGAATTTGTCAGCGGCAACGACAACCAGAACGGCGACGACAACATGTTCCTGCGCTCGTCCCGGCAGAAACAGGATGCCTGGGCCGGCGCCCATGACGCCGGGCCCAACGACGAGCCATTGCAATCGGCAGATACGCCAATCAACTTCCGTAACAGTATTGGCGCCACACCAGACAGTGAAAGTGATCGAAGAAAACCCAAGCGCCACCATGCACTGCTGGTGAACACCAGTCCCGGCGGATACTGCGCCGCGTGGGAGACCAACGTCCCCTCCTCCCTTCAGGCGGGCGAGGTTCTCGGCGTCCGCGAGCAGTCAAACCACCCTTGGAGCGTAGCGGTTGTGCGCTGGATAAGACAGGTTCGCAACCAGGGCACACAGGTTGGCATTGAGCTTTTGGCCCCCAGTGCGGCGCCATGCGGCGTAAGACTGATTCAGAAAATTGGCAACAGCAGCGAGTACCTGCGCGGCCTCTTGCTACCGGAAATCAGCGTCGTTAACCAGGCAGCAACCCTAATCACACCGCGACTTCCGTTCCAGTCCGGCAGCCGGATTTCATTGCTTCATGACGGTCGGGAAGATCAGGGCACACTGTCCCGCAAGATTTCAGCGACCGGCAGTGTCAGTCAGTTTGAACTCAAGCTTCAGAGCGCCAGTGTAACGCCAGCCGGCGGCAATCCGCCGGAGGCAGGCACCAGTGAAGACGAGTTCGACTCACTATGGCCCTCGCTATAGCGCACCGTTACTGTGAACGGACGCTTATGAACCCGCCCGAAGGGTTGTTATTAACCGGTAACCCCTGCATCATTCAGCGTTAGTGAAAGCCGGCCCCGTGCTCTGAGTTCTACGACAGGTGTCGGCACAGCCAACGTGTATCACGAGACATCTGACGAAATGCAGAAAAAGAACGCAACCGTACACCTGCTCATCCTTGATCCGTCCCAGAACGACGCCGAGACCCTGGTCAGCCTGCTCCGAAACTCGGGCAAAGCCACGCGAGCCCATCGCATCACGTCCGAGGAAGACCTTGAAGAAACCCTGAAAACGGGTAACTGGGACCTGCTTTTAGCGCGCGACGATGTTGAACAGGAGTTCGGCGCAGATGGCGCCCTGGCGATGATTCGGCGCTTGGACAAGGACATTCCGTTCGTTCTCCTGACCGGCGAATTCAATCGCGAGCGCACAGTCTCCATTATGAAAGCCGGTGGACAGGACACGGTTCCGTTCGAGAACACGGATCAGTTGGTGCTGGTGGTTAACCGGGAGCTGAGCGCCCTGGAGGATCGGCGGCGTCGCAGGACTCTCGAATCCCACCTACGGGAATCTGAACAACGCTGCCAGCTTCTGCTGGAAAGTTCCAAGGACGCCATCGCTTACATTAACGATGGCATGCACATCTACGCCAACCAATCGTACATGGAGTTCCTGGGCTACGACGACATCGACGACCTGATCTGCATCCCTGTGCTCGACACCCTGACACCGGAAAGCCAGGAAAAATACAAGGAGTTCATGAAATCCTTCGCCGATAGTGGTGAGGATGGCATGACCATGAACTGCGTCGCCCGCCGCAGTGACGACCAGGAACTCAGCGTCACCATGTCGGTATCCGCAGCGACGTATGATGGTGAGACCTGCACCCAGATCGTGATCCAGCCAGAGCACAGCGACGCGGAGCTGGAAGAGAAGATTCGTCAGATCAGCAGCCAGGACCTGCTAACCGGCCTGTTTAACCGTCAATACCTGATGGATGCCTTGGGCCAAACGATTGCGACGGCTGGCAAGGACAACAAGACTGGTGCACTGGCCTATATCGCCCTGGACAACTTCATGAGCCTGAAAGGCCAGGTGGGCATTGCCGGCGCCGACCTGATGCTTGGCGACCTGGCTACCCTGCTGAAGGAGCAGGCGCCTGAGAATATGGTCCTCGCCCGCCTCAGCGACGACGCCTTCTGCCTGCTGTGCCAACCGTGCGAAGAGAAAGTCATGGCGGAGCAATGTGAAGCCATTCGCAAGAAGGTCGAAGACCATCTGTTCGACATCAACGGCCGCACGGTACAACTGACTCTCAGCATCGGCGTTGCCGCGATTACCGAGAATGCACCCAAGGCACCGGACCTGATGGGCCGGGCCCACACCGCCTCCTCGGAGCTGAAGAAAAAGCCGGGCCATGAGCAGGGCAACGGCGTTCTGGTGTACAACCCGGCAGATTACGAGGCCATGGATGAAAGCAACTCGGTCGATGCCATCCAGAAAGCCCTGGATGACAATCGCTTCAAGCTGCTTTTCCAACCCATTATCAATCTACGCGGCGAGGGTGAAGAACACTACGAGGCCTTCGTCAGGATGTTGAACAAGGACAACGAGGAAGTCTCACCGTACGACTTCCTGCCGCCCGTTGGCCCCTCGGAGATGGCTATCAAGATTGACCGCTGGGTGATTCTGCAGACCATCAAGCAGCTTTCCAGCCATCGATCGCGCGGGCACGATACCCGCCTGTTCCTGAACGTGACGGCAGAGACCCTGGAAGACAAAACCTTTACCCCCTGGCTGAGTGTGGCCCTGAAGGCAGCTCGCCTGCCGGGCGACTCACTGATCTTCCAGATACGCGAAGGTGATGCCAACAACTACATGAAACAGGCCAAAGAGTTTGCCAAGGCGGTTCACGAGCTGCACTGCAAGGTCTCGATCTGCCAGTTCGGGTGCGCTCTGAATCCGTTCAATACCCTGAAGCATATCGACGTGGATTACGTGAAGATCGACGGTTCCTTTACTGAAGAACTTCAGAAGAAGGACGACGCCAAGGAAGAGGTCAAGGAAATGGTCAAGAGCCTGCAGAGTGCAGGCAAGCTGACCATCGTGCCTCTGGTCGAGAACGCCAGCGTGCTTGCAACCTTGTGGCAGGCTGGGGTGAACTACATCCAGGGCTATTATCTGCAGGCCCCGGTTCCGGAGATGAACTACGACTTCGGTGACCACTGAAGAATCGCGCGGCATAGCCCTCCCATGCCGCGCGTTTTGCTACCTTTCCCGGGCCTGCAGACTGTCGCTTTCCCTGAACCCGATCAGGTAGAGGATCGCATCCAGCCCCAGCGTCGAAATCGAATGCCGTGCGGATTCCTTGACCAGGGGCTTGGCCCGAAAAGCCACCCCGAGCCCCGCCTGGCTTAGCATGGGCAGATCATTGGCACCATCACCCACCGCAATGACCTGTTCCCGTGAAATATGCTCGCGTTCCGCAATTTCCTGAAGCAGTTCCGCCTTGCGCTTGCCATCAACAATCTGGCCCGACACCTTGCCCGTCACCTTGCCGTTTTCAATTTCCAGCTCGTTGGCGTACACATAGTCAATCCCGAGTTTTTTCTGCAGATGGCGAGCAAAGTAGGTGAAGCCACCAGACAGTATCGCCGTACGGTAGCCCAGGGATTTCAGGCTCAGTATCAGGTGTTCCGCACCTTCGGTTAGATTCAGGCGGGCGGCGATGCCCTCAAGCACGGATTCATCCAACCCCTGGAGAAGCGCCAGACGCTCTGCAAAGCTCTGCCCGAAATCCAGCTCTCCCTGCATAGCTCGCTCGGTAATCTCCGCCACCTGCGCCCCAACGCCGGCCTCCAAAGCCAGTTCGTCGATCACTTCGGCGTCGATCAGGGTGGAATCCATATCGAACACGACAAGCCGTCGATTACGGCGGAAGATGGAGTCCTCCTGGAAGGCAATATCCACGTTCATCTCTCCGGCGATATGCAGGAAGTCGGAGCGCAGCTGTTCGAGATCAGATGGTGTGCCACGGACAGAAAACTCCACACAGGCAATGCGGTTCTCGGAGGAATTCAGCGACGGGCGGGCAGAAAGCCGGCTGATGTTATCGATGTTCAGGCCATGGCGGGCGGTAATCGCAGACACCCGCGCAATTTGCTCGGCCTTGATATCCCGCGACAGCAGCGTGACGATGTAACAGGCGCGGTTACGTCCCTCCGCCCATTGCTGATACTCCTCGATCGTAATCGGCGCAAAACGCACCTGCAGATCCAGCGCATGCAGTCGGAACAGAAGGTCGCGAATCACCGGTGAGGATTTGGACTCATCGGGGATCTCGATCAGGATACCCCAGGTCAGGTGGTCGTGGATCACCGCCTGGCCGATATCCAGAATACGCACATCGTACTGCCCCATGATGCCGGTTATCTCCGACGTCAGGCCCGGCTTGTCGCGCCCCGAAACGTTAATCAGAACCAGTTCACTCACTGTCAGGCTGCTCCTCTGCATTGGCAACGCTGTCTGCATCGGAAACGCCTGCCGCATTGCTGGCTGACTGAATCACATCTATCGCATCCACTCTCTGAAGCCCGCGAGGCAGTTTATGACCACGGCGGCCACGCTCGCCCAGGTAGTGCTCCAGATCGCTGAACTGAAGCCCCATCTTGCGCTTGCCGGCACGAATCTCCAATTGGTCGTCCTCAGCGAAAACGGCAACAGCCACCACATATTCTTCCCGGTTCTGAACCCGCGCCGAGGGAATGCTGATGATCTTGTTGCCCTTGCCTTTGGCCAGCTCCGGCAGCTCGCTCAGCGGGAACACCAGCATCCGTCCTTCATTGGAAATGGCACCCAGATAAAGCGGCTTGTCCGAGCCGGGCACCACCACCGGCGACATGATCTTCGCCCCTTTCGGTACCGACACCACGGCCTTGCCGTTGCGGTTTTTGCTGATCATGTCATTGAGGGAGGTCACGAATCCGTAGCCGCCATCGGTAACCAACAACACCTTCCGCGCTGGATCGCCCATCAGCAACCCAGAGAACGTTGCCCCCGACGGCGGATTGATACGGCCACTCAGAGGCTCGCCCTGCCCCCGCGCAGATGGAAACGTATGGGCGACCAGGGAGTAAGCCCGCCCCGTGGAGTCCAGGAATACCGCCTGCTGGTTATTACGCCCCTTGGCAGCCATGGCAAAACTGTCACCCGCCTTATAGCTAAGCCCCTCAGGCTCAATATCATGCCCTTTGGCCGCCCTGACCCAGCCCTTCTCCGACAGCACAACCGTGACCGGATCGTTGGAAACCAATTCGGTTTCGCTGAAGGCCCTGGCTTCCCGGCGCTCGACAATGGGTGAACGACGATCATCCCCATAGGTTTCCGCATCCGCCAGCAATTCGTCCTTGATCAGCTCCCGCAGGCGGTCCTCGGAGCCAAGAATCGCCTGCAGCTCATCCCGCTCAGCCGACAGCTCGTCCTGCTCGCCACGGATTTTCATTTCCTCAAGCTTGGCCAGGTGACGCAACTTCAACTCAAGAATGGCTTCAGCCTGCTCTCCGGACAGCCCGAAGCGGGACATCAACTCTGCTTTGGGTTTATCTTCGTAGCGAATAATCGCGATAACTTCATCGATGTTCAGATAGGCCACCAACAGGCCTTCAAGAATATGCAGACGCGCCAGGACCTTATCCAACCTGTGCTGCAGGCGCCGGGTGACGGTGGTGCGACGGAAGCTGAGCCACTCCGTCAGCATTTCGCGCAGGCCCTTCACGCCCGGGCGGCCGTCATTGCCGATGACGTTGATATTCACCCGATAGGTTTTCTCCAGATCCGTGCTGGCAAACAGGTGGGCCATCAGCCCTTCCTGATCCACACGATTGGAGCGTGGAACGATCACCAGCCGGGTCGGGTTCTCATGGTCGGATTCGTCGCGCAGGTCCGCGACCATGGGCAGCTTTTTGGTCTGCATCTGCTGAGCGATCTGCTCCAGCACCCGGTTCCCGGAGACCTGATGAGGCAGGTCGGTCACCACGATTTCCCCGCTCTCATTAATCCAGCGCGCCCGCATTCTTAGCGAGCCCCGGCCGGTCTCGTACATCTGGCGGATATCCTTGCGAGGCGTAATGATCTCCGCGTAGGTGGGAAAGTCTGGCCCCTGGACATGCTCACACAGGTCATCGGTGGTGGCCTCCGGCTGGTCAAGCAGCCTTACACAGGCCGCTGCCACCTCCCGGACATTGTGCGGCGGGATGTCCGTTGCCATACCCACGGCAATACCGGTGGTGCCGTTCAAAAGTACGTGAGGCAACCTCGCGGGCAATACTGAAGGCTCGTCCATGGTGCCATCAAAGTTTGGCACCCAGTCCACTGTGCCCTGCCCCAGCTCGCTGAGAAGGACATCCGCGAATTTCGCGAGACGGGATTCTGTATAACGCATGGCCGCGAAAGATTTGGGGTCGTCAGGCGCGCCCCAGTTGCCCTGGCCATCCACCAGTGGGTAGCGATAGGAAAACGGCTGAGCCATCAACACCATGGCTTCGTAGCAGGCACTGTCGCCATGGGGGTGAAATTTACCCAGGACATCGCCCACCGTACGGGCAGACTTCTTATACTTTGAGGTGGATTTCAAACCAAGCTCGGACATGGCGTAGATAATACGCCGCTGCACCGGCTTCAGTCCGTCTCCGACGTTGGGCAACGCCCTGTCCAGAATGACGTACATGGAGTAGTCGAGGTAGGCCTTTTCGGTGTAGTCCCGCAATGAAACCCGCTCAAAGCCTTCATCCGTGGTCTGAAACTCTGGCATGGATGCCCCTTTGTTATTGCCTGATATGAATTCCGCTGGTTATCCCGGCCTAAGCCGGGACTGCACATTATATGGAGGCGGGGACGGATACACCAACACCCCGTGGATTTTCCAATAGCGGAATTCCCGCATGGAGAGAGTGTAACCCTCACCGTATGCTCGCCATCAGTAAACGATGATCCGTTTCACGACATCCACGAGTGGAGAACTATGAGACCCAACCTGAAAGCCTGTGGGCAGGCGCTGATTACGGCCATGGTGAACGCTGTTCTTGCTCTTACCCTGATGCTCTTGGTGGAGTTTGCCATAACCGGCACTTTCCAACTGGCGGGCCCTTACCTGTGGGCGGGGTTGCTCATCGGACTGGTTATTTTCTTTGCCCAGTTCTGGCGCCAGCGCCATCTCTGCCGGAACGGACAATCGGCCCAGGAGTCCCCTGATACGCTTTAAGGGTATTCCTGCCAACCACACCTCATAAGCAACCCGCTAACACTGACAACCTTCTTTCCGATGCTATCCTGACTAAACGCGTCTTCAGAAAAGCAGGAAGGAAAGATGAATTTCAAGAATTCCTTAGGCCTGAGAGCCAAGATCGCTTTACCTTTCGCAATTTCCGCCATCGCTTTGATCGTCATCGGTCTTTTTAGCGTCTTGACGGCACGGAATCTGGTATCCGACACAGATACGCTCTCCGAACGTTATCTTCCCGCCGTAAGCGAAGCGCTCAACGGCGATCGAGACCTTTATCAGGCCCTGGTCGCGCAAATGTCTTTTATCAGCGCAACGGAGAACAATGAATCTCCGGACCAGCATCAGGCTGACTTCGAGGAAAACGCTGACCAAGCACTGGAGAGGCTGGAGAAAGCGATAGAACGCCTGCAAGGCACTGGTATCTCCGGGAAAACCGAGAGTTTTCGCAAAACCTATGACCTCTGGCTGGAGACCGCTCGAGAGTCCATGCGGACTGCACAGTCAGGAGACCCCGCCGCGGGGCACAGGCTACTGACTGAACAAAGCAACCCGCTGTTCAGTGAGCTCAGGGATTACTACGACCAGGTGGGGGTTCACGCCGATGAGCAGGCTCAGATTGTAGCCAACGAAGCATCTCAGGAGGGGGCTGCCAGCTCGGCCTTTATACTGGTCATCACCGCCAGCGCTGTCATAGCCGGCATTCTTCTGTTTATCGTGTTCCTCCGGATGATTATTGCGTCCGTTGGTGTGCTAAGGAAGCAACTTGACAACATTGCCCGGGGCGAAGGAGACCTCACACAACGCATTCCCGTGGAAATGGACGATGACCTCGGCAAACTGGCCACAAGCTTTAATCAGGTGCTGGAAAACCTCCAGGCCATGATCGGCTCCATCCAGGACCTCAGCAAGCAACTTGGCTCGGGCGCATCCGAGCTGTCCAGTGCGGCGCGCGACAACAGCGACGGGATAACACGGCAAACAGATGCTATCTCCATGGTCGCCACGGCCATCAATGAGATGCAAAGCGCCATTGAAGAAGTGGCGGGCAATGCATCACGTGCGGCCGACATTACCAAACACGCCCAGGAAAAAGGCCGCAACGGGGCCACCATCATTCGCAACTCCTCCGTCCAGGTACAGCGACTGGCGGCGCAGATTTCCAAGGCGGTGGAGGTTATACGCAAGCTGTCACAGGACTCGGAGAACATCACCTCGGTACTGGATGTTATCCGCGAGATTGCAGACCAGACCAATCTGCTCGCCCTCAACGCCGCCATCGAGGCCGCCCGGGCCGGCGAACAGGGACGGGGGTTTGCGGTTGTGGCCGATGAGGTTCGCACCCTGGCCAAGCGCACCCAACAATCCACGGAAGATATCCAGGCCATGATCACTGCCCTGCAGACCGGCGTTGCCGATATCGTTGCGGTGATGGAGACCGGCAGCAAGGAAGCGGTGGAAACTGAAAAGCTGGCCACAGAGGCGGAGGCGGAGCTTCAGGGCATCCTCGAATCCATGGCGGATATCAGCGACATGAACACCAGCGTGGCTTCAGCCACCGAGGAACAAACCCAGGTAATTGACGAAATCAACCGAAGCGTGACTGAAATCAATGATCTGGCGTCAGAGAGCATGACGCGCTCAGGCAGCATCGACCGCATTAGCGAATCGCTGGATGGCTATGCCAGGGAACTTGAGCAGCAGACAGGCCGGTTCAAGGTGTGAATTTGAAGGAAGGAGCATTGCCGCCTCCGGACTAAAATCTGGAGGCGGCATTTAGAAAGCTTTTACTGGCGAATGCCTTCGACAGAAATGATCATCTCAACCGTTTCAGACGCCTTGCCCAGATCCATGGGGATACCGAAGTCCGTCAACTTGAATTCGGTTTCAGCTTCAAACCCCATGCGGTAACCACCCCATGGATCGTCACCATGCCCGAGCATTTCCACGTCCAGGGTGACCTCTTTCGTCACACCACGCAGGGTCAGGTCACCGACGATATCGGCCTCGCCCTCATCGTCCACAACCACTCTTTTACTCTTGAACGTGGCCTCTGGGAATTCGTCAACGTACAGGAAGTCTTCCGAGCGCAGGTGCTTGTCACGCTCGGCGTGGTTGGAATCAACGCTGGATGTGTCCACGGCAACTTCAACGGAACTGTTCGCCGGATTCTGTGCATCGTAGACAAATTCACCATCGAAATCGTTGAACCGGCCATACAACCAGCTATAGCCCAGATGGGAAATCTTGAACGTAATAAACTGGTGGGAACCCTTGGTATCAAAAGCATAGGTTCCACTGTGCTCGGATGCCTGGGCTCCGCCAGACACCGCAAGTGCAACCGCAGATGCAAGCAGCAATTTTTTCATGTTCATCTCCTTGTTGAAACAGCCCGTAGGCACGATTGAATCGATAGTCTGAATTACGATTGGCGGCGACCTGAACCCAACATGCGTCGAAGGGTGTCGTCCCGGTCAATCAGATGATGCTTAACCGCAGCCAGACCGTGTACCCCGGCAAGCACGACAAGTGCCCAGGTAGACCAGTAATGGACAAGCCCGGCGGTGTCCTCCATCCCCTTAATCTGGCCGGTCACCGAAGGCACATCAAACCAGTTGAACACACTTATTGAGGACCCATCCGCCGTCGAAATGAGATACCCACTGGCCATAGCAACAAAAATCAGCACATAGAGCAGAGAGTGTGCGCCATGAGCGGCCAACACTTCCAGTCGGCTATGGCTCGGGAGTGCACGCGGCAGCGGATTGAACAGTCGCCACACCAGGCGAAACAGCATGACCAACAGCAGCAATATACCGATACTTCTATGGATATCCGGGCCGGTGCGATACCAGTCGTCGTAATAGGATAGATCCACCATCCAGTAACCCAGCCCGAATAGGCCAAACACCGCTACAGCCACCAGCCAATGAATGGCTACGGATACCACACCAAAATTACTGCTCGAATTGCGTACCTGCATGACGCTTAACGTCCCACTCCCTGATACCAGACAAGATCCCAACAGTTTAGGAAGAGCCCCGCACAAAACCAATCAAAATGTTTTGGAGACGAAGATCAGATTTTCTGATGAACAACCCCATACGTACGATCCCTTATACCTTTGGTCTGATACGGGTTTTACGGATTGTGGAAAACAATGGGTACGATAAACTTTTTACATACTTCATTTACCCGGTTCGGGTCACTCAGTGAACGAGAGGAATAAACATGGAACTTGAATTCGACGAATCCGTCGCAGTACCCAGCAACAACTGATTCCCTGCAGCTCCCACCGGAGCTGCCGGACACCGGTCCTGCTCACCCACCTGCGCATTGCCGCCTGACGTTGCCTGTTTTTACATGAAATAGTGGTAATAACCCGCTGTTTTTGGCACTCTTCTGTCTATCTAGACCATCCTGTTCGTGCTGACTGATTTACTTTCCTATAAGTCAACGAAATGCGACCAGGATCAACAGATCGGGCTGCCACAGGCTTTCCCGATGTTTTCGTTTATCCGGACCAGAAAAGGCCTATGTCGCGAACCCTCCCAGAGCAGATGACCGCACCGGAAGTTGATGTGCTGTCGCCTATGTTAACCAGGGAGGGGGAATCATGGACGGCCGACTACCAGGGCCTGACTTTACGAACGGCGCTGCAGCCAATATTCAGTATTTCCCACAAACGGGTTGTCGGCTACGAAGCGCTGATTCGCGCCTTTGATACCGATAATGCTGCGGTATTACCCCTTCATTTGTTCGAGCTACCGAGCTCTGACGCCGAAAACCTGCTGCTTGATCGCCTTTGCCGATACCTGCACATCAGCAACTATTCCGGATTCCAGGACCAGCTGAACTGGCTGTTCCTGAACGTATCTCCCCGTGTGGTTTCAGCTGGCAACCGTGCCGACAGCTTTTTCGGCGAACTGTTGAAGAAAACGGGCCTGCCTCCCCATCGCATCGTGATGGAGATTGTAGAGCAGCCAACGGACGATGCAGAACGACTGCGTGAAACCGTTGCCTACTACCAACAGCTGGGCTGCCTGACCGCTATCGATGACTTTGGTGCTGGGCATTCCAACTTTGAGCGCATCTGGAACCTGTCACCGGATATCGTGAAGCTGGACCGTAAGCTTCTGACTCGGGCCACAGACGACCACAAGGCCAGACAGATACTCAACGGCATCGTCTCTTTGCTGCATCAGTCTGGGTGCCTAGTACTCCTTGAAGGCGTGGAAACTCACGACCAGGCAATGATTGCTATCGACGCGGGCGTTGATTTTGTCCAGGGATTCTATTTCAGCAGGCCAAGTACTGCCCTGGCGGACATTCCCCACAAAGTGACGGACCTGGACGGGTTACTGCAAGACTACAAGAGCAAAAACCGGATAACGAGAGACCCAACACAGCAACTGATTTCCTACTTCGAGGATTTCTTTCGTAGTGCCGTAGACACACTCTCGCAGGGCATGCCGATGAACGAGGCATGCAGTAGCCTGCTGAATCATCCTGCGGTGTCGCGGTGTTACCTGGTCGATGCCAACGGCGTACAAATTGATGACACCATGGTATCGGACGCCACAGCCCGGGGCCTGGACCCTCGATTCCGGCCGCTGGAAAGCACCACCAGTGCCGACTGGTATCGCCAACAGTATCTACGCCAGGCCATTGCCCAGCCAGGCCATGTTCATATAACCGCGCCCTACCTCTGTATTACCGGCGCATACATGTGCGTTACCCTGTCCCTCGGTTACTACCACAAGGGCGAGCTGAGGGTTCTTTGCTGCGACATTCTCGCCAACCCTACCGAAACCGCCCTCAGGAAAGGCTGATCCCGTAGACCACCGAGATCACGCCGACGGTCACCAGCCCGATAAACAGGTTCATCGGCAGGCCTACCTTTACGAAGTCCATAAACCGGTATCCCCCTGGCCCAAACACCATCATATTGGTCTGGTAGCCCAGTGGTGTGGCAAAACTGGCGGATGCCGCCATCATCACGGCGATAACATAGGGCTCTGACGCTATCCCCAGGGCCGTTGTCATTGACAGTACAATGGGTAGTACCAACACTGCGGCTGCGTTGTTGGTAATGACCTCGGTCAGCACCGATACCGCGAAGTACACCAGCAGGATGGTCAGCAGTGGGTGACCACTGCTCACCTCCAGAATGCCCGTCGCAACATAACCTGCAGCCCCGGTTTCCTGAAGCGCAGCCCCTAAGGCAAATGACGCAGCAATTGTAAGCATCACTGGTACATCCACCGCTTTCTGCGCCTGACCGACGGAACAGCAACCGCTAAGAACCATCAGGGCCGCCCCCATCAGTGCGGCGTTCAGCATGCTCAATGCCCCAAAAGCGGCAGCGCCCACGAGCACCAGCAGGATGCCCCAGGACAGATAGGCACGGTCATGGCGGGGTGTTTCGGTTTCCAGGTCGTTGATCAGCAGGAAGTCCTTGGCGTATCGCTGACGACTGACAAAAGCGGGACGTGCCTCCAGCAACAGAACGTCGCCGGTTTTCAGACGAATATTGCCGAGATTGCCCGACACCCGCTCACCACCCCGGGCGACTGCCAATACCACCGCGCCATAGCGATCCCGAAAACGGGCATCCCGGATGGTCAGACCCAGCACTTCCGACTGCGGGGACAGCGCGGCTTCAACCAGCCGGCGCTCTGCCCGGTCTTTACTCAGGCTTGGCTCATCATCGTGTACCGAAGGGACAATACCGTTGATTCGCAGCAGATCGGAAATAGCCTGGGTATCGCCAGCAAAGACCAACCGGTCACCGCCTCGAAGGCGCTCTTCCGAAGGTACCGCCGTAACAACGCTGCCATCCCGCTCAATCTCGACGAGGTACAGCCTCTCCAACTCACGCAGCCCGGCCTCTCCGACACTCTTGCCCACCAACGGCCCATCAAAGGCAACTGCCACCTCCAGGGTGAACTCCCGCATGGAACCGAACTTCTGCTGGTCCTTACGATCCGGAAGCGCCCTCGGTAACACCAGAAGCATGACAGCCAAGCCGATCACAGCAACCGGCAACCCAACGGCGGTGATGGAAAAAATCGAGAAACCGCCCTCCCCGGTCAATTGCTGGTACTGGCCATTGACCACCAGGTTGGTGCTGGTGCCAATCAGGGTGAGGGTACCACCCAGAATGGCGGAGTAACTCAGGGGGATCATCAGTTTCGAGGGTGATATGCCAATCTTGCGGGACCAGGCATGGACCGCGGGAATCATGGTGGCCACTACCGGGGTATTGTTGAGGAAGCCGCTCAGCAACGCGACAGGGAATGCAATGCGGGCCTGGGCCGAGCGCACCGTACGAGGCGACCTGAGCAGGTGATGGACAACCAGGTCCACTCCACCGGAATGGTGAATGCCCGCCGCCACCACGAACATGGCAACCACCGTGATCAATCCACTGTTACTGAATCCGGCAAGGGCCTGATCGGCACTGATAATGCCGCTGGCACTGAGAACTATGAGTACACCCAGCATGACGAGATGCGGGCCGAACCGCCCGACACTCATCAATAATAACGCCACACCCGTAAGGCTTAATGCAAACCAGCCCTGCCAATCCATCTGGTGGTCCTTTGGATAAAAGGGGCAGGATAACGAGTTTGCCGAATACTTAGAAAGAATAAAGGATGCTGTTTAAAGCACCAGAAGAAATATAGGACGATTCAGACTTCGATATCCGCCATATTTCCGTAAGTCTCCAGCCAGGTGCGGCGGTCAGACGCCCGCTTTTTACCCAGCAGCATGTCCATGCGGCTGTCGGTATCGTCGCCGTCTTCAATGGTCAGCATCACCAGCCGGCGGGTATCCGGCGCCATTGTCGTCTCCCGCAACTGGAGCGGATTCATCTCGCCCAGGCCCTTGAAACGGGTAACGGAAATCTTGCCGCGACGGTTTTCGGCCGCCAGCCGGTCGATAATGCCCTGCTTCTCGTGCTCATCAAGGGCGTAAAAAGTTTCCTTTCCCAAATCAACACGATACAGCGGGGGCATGGCAACAAATACGTGGCCGGCAGCAACCACCGGTCGGAAATGCTTGACGAACAACGCGCACAACAGGGTGGCGATGTGTAGGCCATCGGAGTCAGCGTCCGCCAGGATGCAGATCTTGTTGTAACGCAGGCCTTCCAGTTTGTCGGAGCCAGGATCTACCCCAATGGCAACGGCAATGTCATGGACTTCCTGGGAAGCAAGAATTTCGCTGGAGTCCACTTCCCAGGTGTTGAGGATCTTGCCTCGCAGGGGCATGACCGCCTGAAATTCACGGTCACGAGCCTGTTTCGCGGAGCCGCCGGCGGAGTCACCCTCAACCAGAAAGAGTTCCGAGCGGTTGGTGTCGCTGCCGGAACAATCCGCCAGTTTTCCGGGCAAAGCCGGACCGGATGTGACCTTTTTGCGGGCCACTTTCTTGCTGGCCCTGAGACGACGCTGGGCATTGCTGATAAACAATTCAGCGAGTGCTTCAGCAATGTCCGTGTGCTGATTCAGCCACAGACTGAACGCGTCCTTCACCACACCGGAAATAAACGCGGCGGCTTCCCGGGAGGACAAACGTTCCTTGGTCTGGCCGGAAAACTGGGGTTCCTGCATCTTGAAGGACAACACATAGGCGCAGCGTTCCCAGATGTCTTCAGGAGACAACTTGACGCCCCGGGGCAACAGGTTGCGGAACTCACAGAACTCCCTCATGGCC
>NZ_LSMM01000069.1:0-27548 GCF_001566815.1 Marinobacter sp. Hex_13 | reverse complement strand
TCTATCATTCAATGATTGAAGCACTGAAAAATCCTGACGCATATTCCTGGATAACATCTAAGTGCGGGAGCCAGGCTGCGATTGCTTCTGTTGAGCGAAAATCAGTAGGCATCCATGCAATGACTCTCAATACGTTCAAGAAGTATTCAGATACCGCACTCGACGGAGGTTTCGAACAACTCGAGAAAATAAGGGTCGCAATCAAAAAGAAAAGCAAAAATTCAAGAAACAAAAAGTCGAATGAAACTAAAAGTAGGGCCCTATTTTATAAAGAAAAACTCGACGAAGCCGAAAGGTTTCGAGCGATCCTCATCCGAGCATACACCGACTTGAATAGGATCTGTCTCGATGCAGTCAAAAAGAGCCCTGAATACCAATACGATTTGGACAGGCACAACGAATTGTATCGGGAGTATTTTTCTTTGACGCTCGTTGCCGACAATGACTAGTCAACTTTATCGCCTCATCAAAAATGTTCGATTTCCGACAATAGACAGATTCGATAGTGGAACCGGTGAGATCTTTTTGAACGATCGTGTACGGTATTGCTATTACTCATTTGTTTGGCCTAATGGCTCGCCTTGCGTAATCGCAGAAATGTATTTATGCGATAGAAGTAGGACTGTGACGGTGAACCAAAAGGATGGTGGGACACTTGGGAATTACGCGCGAAATCTTTCCCACCTAGTTCGATTTTGCTACGCGAGAAAGGTGAATTTCGCTGATTTGAAACACAGCCATATCGATGAGTTTATCTATGAACTCTGTCAAGAAACTGATATCTACAACGAGCGCGTCAGGAACAACAACACGGTTAAAGCCATTGTGGCAACCTCCATTAATTTTCTGGTTTGGGTTCAGCAAAACATTGCCACTGAGCGACTGATTGCGGGCGTGGATGATGCTGATAAAAGGTATCAGATAAAGCTAAAGCAAGAAGTTTATGCACATAGAACTGGTCGGCAAATCATTCACAACGTTTTCCCGATGAACATACCAAGAGCTACCACGACGAACGCAACCCCTATTTCAACAATAAACATCAGAAAATTGTGGGATACCCTTGAGGCTTCACGAAGCGATAAGAATGTGAGTAGAAAACTGCGAGGTCTTTTTTCTAGAAAGCAACAGGCGGACCATCTCGAATACATGCATAGAAGGCGTGAGCTGCAACTCGTGTTGCTTGAAGCAACGGGGCTCCGACCTCAAGAATTAATCACTATACCCTGTTCTAACAATGTGGCTAGCCTGAGAAAATCGCAACTGATTCTCCCCACACTCAAAGGCCGGATCGACTCCAAAAATAATATGAGAACGATTCCAATTCCACGCAGCTTGGCGATGAAGACTGAAATATTTATCAATTCTTACAGAAAGAAATTAATTGAACGCCTGCTTGCTGCAGGAATTATTCAATCAGAGAAGGATGTGGACAATGTAATCTATCTAAATTCTGAAAGCGGCAAAGAGGTACTTCCAGATGCCGCTTACCAAGAATTTCGGAGGCTTACGGTAAGAGCCGGCATCAAACAAAAGAACTGTCAGAAAATGTTTAGACATCGCTTTATCACCAATATGGTTAAGCTACACTTTATTAGCTTCATGGATAAGAATCCATTGAAGAGCCGCCACATCATTACCGACAGTGATTACCGAACAATACTAAAAAAAGTCGCGAGTTTTACAGGCCACAGAAGTGTTGACTCATTGTGGCACTACATCGATTTGGCTTGGGAAGAGCTTGATGCCTTCGCACACTCCTATGAGGTGAAAGAGCTTCAGGACAGATTGAAGAGCATCTTCTACCTAACCAACGAGTTGAAAGGCGATGTTCAGAATGTAGCTGGAAAGCAGATTAGCAACGTAACCATCGAGAAGTTAAATGCCAAGCTCAATCAGATCGAGGATCTCGTCGCGAACTTCCGAACTTAGACTACGAGCCCTAACGAATCATTGGCTCATTACACCGACTGCCCTACACTAGCGGTCTTTTCCTCAGGAGATACTATGTCAAGCACTTATGATGTGATCATTATAGGAGCAGGTGCAGCCGGGCTAATGTGTGCTTCAACAGCGGGATATCGCGGCAGAAGCGTATTGGTACTCGATCATGCCAATAAACCTGGTAAGAAAATCCTCATGTCCGGAGGCGGTCGTTGCAATTTTACCAACCTAAACAGCACGCCGGCGAATTTCCTGTCTGACAATCCCCATTTCTGCATTTCGGCACTCAAGCGTTACACCCCTCAAGACTTTTTAGAATTGGTAGATCGCCACGGCATTGAGCATGAGGAAAAAGCTGCGGGCCAGCTTTTCTGTAAAGGCAGCAGCAAGGAGATCCTCAACCTGCTACTCACTGAGTGCGAGTGGGCTGGCGCAGAAGTGCGACTTAAAACAAGCGTGAATAAAATCAACGGCGTCGATCACGGCTATCAGCTACAAACCAGCGGCGGCACCCTTACCTGCGAATCCCTGGTCATCGCCTGCGGTGGGCTGTCTATCCCCACCATGGGCGCCACAGGCTTCGGATACGACGTTGCACGGCAGTTTGGGCTTTCCGTGCATCCAACCCGCGCAGGACTTGTACCCTTTACCCTGCATCCAGAACTAAAGGAGCGACTGGCGCCACTCTCCGGTGTGAGCTGCCCTGTGGACGTGCACTGTAACAACGAACATTTCCGCGAACCGATGCTGGTCACTCACCGTGGTCTAAGCGGCCCCGCCATGCTGCAAATATCGAGCTTCTGGCATCCCGGAGATACAATACGGATCAACCTTCTTCCGAGCGTGTCTGTTTGTGATAGGCTGCACGAACATCGCAAAACAAAACCACGGAGCCATATCCGCCATTTTCTCGAAGATTTCTTGCCGAAAAGGTTTGCAAAAGCTTTCTGCGAACTCCAAAAGTGGAACAAACCATTCCAGTATTGCCGCAATGAAGACTTAGAGGCGATAGCTGACGTCCTAAGTCATTGGGAAGTGCGACCCGCAGGAACGGAAGGATACAAAACAGCCGAAGTTACCTTGGGCGGAGTGGACACTCGTGATCTGTCATCAAAAACGATGTCAGCAAGCAATCAGCCAGGGCTTTTTTTCATTGGCGAAGTGGTGGATGTGACTGGTCATCTGGGCGGTCATAACTTCCAATGGGCTTGGGCTTCTGGAGTAGCCGCTGGGCAACATGTCTGAATGGTTTTTGGCATTTGAAATTCAATCGACCAGAGCGGAAGAACAGACGACCTGGAGTCAACGGCTAAATGAGCAGATCCTTAGGTGAGCACTGTAGATGATCTGCTAGCAGGTAGATTTTTTCGATAGTAATGTTCACTTCTCCTCTCTCAATCTTCCCCACATAACTTCGATCAATTCCCGTTTCATGAGCGAGTCGTTCCTGAGAAAACCCTTTCGATTTTCGAATCGCACGCAAATTCCGGCCAAACGCCTCACAAATCGGTGAGCCCATTTCTTGCCCTCACAAAAGACAAGACTATGGTTTCTTGAGGCATTTCGAGCCACGGCATATACTACCCATTTTTCGGGGGTCGACCAGATCGACCTACAGACGAATCGGACCGCCTTATGAAAAAATCGCAACCACTGAGCGTCGACAAGATCCTGATCGAACTCCTGAGACAGCAGTCAGATACTCCTTTTTCCAATACCAGCATCCGGGATATGTATCTTCTTCAAATACCCGAAGTTCAGCGGCCAAGCCGCAACCAAGTTCGCAAGTACATATACAGAGAACTTCTACGCCTTGAAAAGGCAAAAGTTATCGATCGCTACGAGGGATCGACTGGCCGCGGATGCAAGTTTATCTACCGTTCAAACAACCAAGACATTTCCCTGGAAGCCAAGCCTTCTCCATTTAGCGCTGCATATGGGCACGTTGAATCGTCAATGGATGGTGAGACACAACGGGCGTTGCAGGAGGAGCTTTCTAAAAGGAAGGTCGAACTGATTGCCAGCATTGGTGAGGCGGAGGAATACCAGCGCCTGTATAACAAATACCCGGCACTTCGGAGCGCCGTGAAGGCACAGTACCTGGAGTCTCGCGAAAGAAGCACGAAACTTCTGGGCCAACTTCGAGCTGTAGAGTCGGTCATTACAAAAATCGGATCTCCCGCATGATCCAACTGCGCCTTTGGCAAAGAGAGTGCATCGATCAAGCCCTTCAAGCTTTTGAGTACCAATCCCACTTTCTATGTCACGCAACACCTGCGGCGGGCAAAACCGTCATGGTAGCATCGGTGGCGAAAGTCCTTCTGGAGCGCGGCAGCATTGATTTCGTCTTGTGTTTTTCCCCTTCACGGGCAGTAGCACAAAGCGTCGGCAAGACATTCAGCCAAATCCTTGGGCGAAGCTTCAATGGCCAGATCGGCGCAGCAGGCGGTTCCTATACCTATCAGTCGATGAACACGCTTCCCAAAGAGCTATGGCGAGTACTGAGTGAACACAGGGTCTTCGTGGTATTGGACGAGATCCATCATTGCTCCGGCAGCAGCTGGGGGGACGAACTCTCACTTGGCAACAGTTGGGGGCGAACAATTCTCGATCGGATTCAAGGAAAGGCTTCCTTCACAATGGCGCTATCAGGAACGCCTTGGAGGACTGACGACAACCCAATAGTACTTTCTCGCTACACGCAGCCTGACGGCGAGCTCCATTGTGATTACGAATATGGCTTGGAGCGGGCGGTTACCGACGGCGTTTGCCGAGCCCCAAAAATCGTGCTCACTGATAATCGAGAAATCAGCCTGAGGTCATCGGAACTCGGCCTTAAAACCTACTCCAGCATTCGGGAAACAATCAGCCAGGGTCATATTACTTATCCTGACTTTCTGTTCCGGGACGAAGTGATCGACCAGACACTCTCCGAAGCATCAAAAAAATTATTAGAGATCCGGAAGCAGGTTCCTACGGCTGCCGGCCTCATTGTAGCGGCTACAGTGGCACACGCAGAACAGATTGCAGCTCGGCTTTCAGCGTTCGGAGAAAGACCTGTTGTTGTCACTTACAACACTCCCGAAGCCCATCAAATTATTTCAAACTTCAAAACATCATCTGATCGATGGATCATTTCTGTGGGGATGATTAGTGAAGGAACCGATATCCCGAGATTGCAGGTGTGCTGTCACCTCAGCAGGATTCGAACAGAGCTCCATTTTCGGCAAGTCCTCGGCAGAATACTCCGGCGCCAAGCAAGGGAGCCATCTAACATTGGTGGCTGGCTCTACGTCCTTGCAGAGCCCAGCTTGACAGAATTTGCACGCAGAATTGGTGACGACCTGCCAGGGCAGCACGTGGTTTCATTTTCGCCAAGATCATCAAAGCAAAGCCCGGATGAAGCAAAGGGCTCTGAAATGCTCCAGCAAGAGGGCCAGTCAGCAGCGTGGGACCTCGGTATCGATAATACGGGCACATGGGATGTTGCACCGGAACATAACGGCGCTAGGGAGACTATTGATCTATCCGTGAGCAATCAATACTGGAGTGAGGTTTTGTCCCTATTCGGTGAGAGGGCAACGTAGTTTGGTCAGGAGTTTTTATATAGTGGGATATCTACAGAGGCATATAAACTCTGTTCAGATTAGGTGTTTCATTGATTTCGAGTTCACCCAAATATTGCTGGAACTTGTGAAAAATACTAACGCGCGAAAAGCACAAGGCTTCTGATGGATTATTTCAGCGATCACTCACCGCTTCTCGTCATTGATTTAGAGGCGACCTGCTGGGAAAGCCGGCACGCCCCATCCGGCCAGCCACAAAGCATCCATAACATGGAGATCATTGAGTTTGGGTGCGCGCTGGCCACTCGTGACGGAACGCTACTGGACAGCAAGTCTTTTCTGGTGCGCCCCGTGCGGCACCCCCATCTGAGCGGTTTCTGTACAAAACTGACTGGCATTAGCCAGACAATGGTGGATGCAGCCCCCGGATTTACGGTGGTGTGTCAGGAGATCAACGCTTGGCTGGGGAGTCCTGCCAAGGAGTTCATCTGGTGTAGCTGGGGGGATTACGACCGACTCCATATTCAGGCGGAGAGTGAACAATACAACTCACCACCGGTTTTTCTGACCTACCCTCATCTGAACCTCAAACAGATCTGGCGTAGGACAACGGGGCAGAAGAAAAAGAACGGGCTGGCCCACGCTCTGGCATTTCATGAGCTCGAATTCGAGGGACACCACCACCGGGGTGTGGATGATGCACGCAACATCGTCCGGCTATTGCCTTTTATGGACTGGTCACTCGGAACCGAGCTGGTAACCCAGTGGCAGAGTGGGCGCCTGGATGCGCTGAACGAGTTAAGTGCGCTAGATCAAGAGCTCGGGCTTGGGTACGACTGAGCTGATGTTCCAGCATCGAGCATCAGGGGCAATCTGAGAAATCCTTCAACTGAGGCCGCCCCCAGACAACGACAGACAAAGTGCCTCTAAGACGAACCCATACATCCCAGAACAGCGGCTCTCACGGGGGCCAGCCACGTTTAGCGATGTGATGGCATTGCGCTGAACGAACTCTCGGATCATACCCGCTGCAGTGCTCGCCGCCACACTCTCGGTGTCAATAAGCTTATAAGGTTTCTTCTCTCTGATACAGAAAGCCAGCGTGGCTTCAGTACCACCTTCTGGGGCGCTGTGATAGAAAATTACCGTACCGTCGGCATTCAGCACGTTGCGTTTGGTGCGCTGGCGGTACCCACCGGTAATCTCTTCCAGCGGGTAACGGTCATCGATGGGTCCATCTTCAGCCATGCGCCCCCTCGGGCAGCACCCGCCAATGGCCAGTCCCGTTGCCAAGCCCGCATCGAGGGCTGCCCGGTCAGCGCCAGTCTGGCCTCCACTGATCACCTTTCTTGGACACATCATCGTAAGTTAAGTCACATAGCCGGATCGGAGTTCTGCACTTTGCCGTAAGCCAGTGCGTACCGCCGTGCATCAGCCTCAGCCCGGTGCGCAGGCACCGTTAAAGCGGCCCGATGACGAAACCGTTCTGTGGCGTCGGGGCCGATCTCAGTATAGAGCACACGAAGGTCCACGACCTTGAAGTCGTGTTCCATTCTCGCAGCGCGAAACAAGGTATCAATCCATTGAGCATCAAAATCAGGCGCGTCGCTGCACACCGTTTTCCAGCCCCAGGGCATCACTCAACCGCTCGGCAGCTTGCTCCACCGATAAACCAGCTCGTATGAGGGGCTCTCGGGAAATCCCATGAATGGTTTCTGCCTTCGGCTCCCAGTATGTCCACGCGGGGGATGGTCGAATCAGGAAGCTATCCGCGCTACCCAAGGAGTCCACCCAGGCAATCTCAATCGGGTAGCTTTGTTGCATGTCCAACCCAGACTCCTCAACATCGATGAACGTGACTAGGGGGCGCTCCCGGTTATACTTTGGGCTATTCCGAGGAACATAGTGTGTGACATGGGCATGTCTCGATAAGGATGGCCAATGACGGCTGCGTTTTAGCGCGACCAGCCTATCAGATTGTTCGCTGAAGACGGATCCGACTGCGCGTTCCAGAGCAAGGTTACCATTGCTTGCAGACAAAGCATGCCACCCACATTACACGCGAAATAGGAAGACCGATGAGGCTTGTATGTGTTTCTGACACCCACAGTCTACACCGCCGGATACCACAGGTGCCGGATGGCGATGTCCTGATTCATGCCGGAGATTGCCTTGGGGCTGGCACCCTAGATAACGTGGAAGACCTGAACGATTGGCTCGGCACTTTGCCCCACAGGCACAAAATTGTCATTGCCGGTAACCATGATTGGGCGTTTCAGGAGACACCCGAGCTTGCTGTCGAAGCGCTGACGAATGCGATCTATCTTGAGGACAGCGGCGTCATCATTGAAGGTGTTCGATTTTGGGGCTCACCCTGGACACCCACCTTCATGGACTGGGCATTTATGCTGGATCGCGGCCAGTCACTGTATAACAAGTGGCAGCAAATCCCCGACAACACTGATGTACTGATAACCCATGGGCCACCGAAGGGTATCGGGGACCAAGTGAATCTCAGCTTCAAATGCCAGAACGTGGGGTGTGTTGATCTCTTACATCGGCTCAGCCAGCTTAACCTTACAGCACACGTCTTTGGGCATATTCACGAAGGCTACGGCGAGCACCGTCACGGCACGGCGACGTTAATCAATGCCAGCACCTGCACCGCACGATATGCGCCCACCAACCCACCGATCGTTCTCGACCTTTGACAAGACGGGAGACGAGACATGACTGCGGAAGAACTGATCAAACGGCTGAAAAGCCTGCCACCGGAGACGCCGGTCCTGGTTGAGGGTTACGAAACGGGGTTTGATGACGTAGTGGATTTGAAGGCCCAGTGTAATCTCCCAGAAAATAATCGAGGCTTTGAGTAGAGACTTATACAATGAACGCAAAGGTCGCAAAGCGAACATTTGGATTTTGGACAATGTCAGCATTGACCGACGCCCGAGCGATACCGGAGGGAAGAAAAAGCAGTATGGCTTTGCTTCCCTGTTCGCCGCCCTATTAAATGGTTATTCGGTAGTATTGGCCAGGCTCTCCATCCTTATAACCAATTTGCTTGGCTCCCTGTGATTGACCGCTTCCTCAGTGGTCAATCATAGGCTAGGCGTGTCCAGTACACCGAGGCCCCAAATTATAAGGATTCCAAGGGAATATCATCTCAAACTCGTTCGATGAGAGTGGCTATACCTTGGCCCACACCCACACACATGGTGCACAGGGCGTAACGGCCACCGGTGCGCTGCAGTTGGTGGGCGGCGGTCATCAGCAGGCGGGCGCCAGACATGCCCAGCGGGTGGCCAAGCGCAATGGCGCCGCCGTTCGGGTTCACCCGGGGATCGTCATCAGCAATGCCGAGCTCACGCAGGACCGCCAGGCCCTGGGCGGCAAAGGCTTCGTTCAGCTCGATGACGTCAATGTCGGCGATGCTGATGTTCTGCCTCTCTAGCAGCTTCTGAACCGCCGGTACCGGGCCGATACCCATGATGCGGGGCTCTACGCCGGCAGTAGCCATACCGAGGATTTTTGCCATGGGCTTGAGGCCCTGCTGTTTTACCGCGGTTTCACTGGCAACCAGCATGGCGGCGGCGCCATCGTTGACGCCGGAGGCGTTACCGGCGGTCACGCTGCCATTCTCACGGAAGGGCGTGGGCAGGGCAGCAAGTTTCTCCAGCGTACTTTCGCGGGGATGCTCGTCGGTGTCGAATACCACTGGGTCCTGTTTGCGGCGGGGGATGGACACCGGCACGATTTCCTCGGCAAACACGCCCTCTTGCTGTGCTCGGGCCGTCTTCTGCTGGGAACGGAAGGCGAACAGATCCTGATCTTCCCTGGAAATGCTGAATTGTTCCGCGACGTTCTCGGCTGTTTCTGGCATGGAGTCGATGCCGTACTGCTGCTTCATCAACGGGTTCACGAAACGCCAGCCGATGGTGGTGTCTTCAATTTTCTGGCTTCTTGAGAACGCGCTGTCGGCCTTGCCCATCACGAAGGGGGCGCGGGACATGGACTCCACTCCGCCGGCCAGTACGAGATCCATTTCTCCAGCACGAATGGCGCGGAAAGCGGTGCCCACCGCGTCCATACCGGAGCCGCACAGCCGGTTTAGGGTGGTACCGGGTACGGAGGTGGGCAAACCAGCCAGCAGGGCAGACATCCTTGCCACGTTGCGGTTGTCTTCACCGGCCTGGTTGGCGGAGCCCATCATGACCTCGTCGATAGCAGCGGGGTCCAGTTCCGGAGACTGCGCGAGCACGGCCTTGAAGATGTGGGCTGCGAGGTCATCAGGGCGCATGCTGGCAAGGGTGCCGCCGAAGCGGCCGATGGCCGAGCGGCGGGGATGGCAGATGAATACATTTGTCATGATAATACTCTTTGTTTAAGTTTTGAGAGCTGAATGCCAGATTAACCGTTAACGCCAATCCAATCGTTCAAGGTCAGGTCCTCGGCAACCAGTTTCTTGAGAAGAGTCGCTGGGGCCCAATAGGGTTCTCCGGTATCCTCATACAGCCTTTCAATTTCCTTTAGAACATTGACCAATCCACGCTGTCCCGCATAGAACATCGGACCGCCACGGTAAGCGGGAAATCCATAGCCATGAACATAAACCACATCAATGTCACCGGCCCGCTGGGCAATTCCCTCATCAAGTATGCGGAACCCTTCGTTTATCAATGCCAGTAGGTGCCGGTTCAAAATCTCCTCATCCGACAGCGCCCGTCGCTGTACGCCGTACTTCCTGGCTTGCTCTCTAATCACATCCAGAACAACCGGATCGGTTGAGCGCGCTCGCGTTTCCGGATCATACTTGTAATATCCCGCCCCAGCCTTCTGTCCAAGTCGACCAAGCTCAACCAAGGCATCGGCGATACAGTAGCTCCGCGGGTCCCCCTTCTGCTTTTCGGTCAATGCCTGACGGGCCTTATACCCAATGTCCAACCCAGCCAGATCACCTACCGACAGTGGCCCCATCGCCATACCAAAGTTCATAAGCACGCTATCGATTTGGGCAGGCTCCGCGCCTTCGATCATGCACAACTGGGCCTCCCTCGCATACTGTCTGAGCATCCGGTTGCCGATAAAGCCATAACACACACCAGCCAGCACCGGCACCTTTCCTATACGTTTGCCCAGAGCCATAGCGGTCGCGACAACCTCATCGGAAGTACTCTCTGCTTTGACGACCTCCAGCAAACGCATAACATTGGCGGGACTAAAGAAATGCAGGCCAACAACATCCTGTGGCCGGGAAGTCGAAGCAGCAATTTCGTTTACATCAAGGTAAGAAGTATTCGTTGCAAGAATGGCCCCTTGCTTGCACACCTCATCCAGACGACTGAAAACCTGCCTTTTTACATCCATACTCTCGAAGACCGCTTCAATTACGAGGTCGACATCGGCCAATTTCCCGTAATCAACAGCGCCGGTAATGAGGGCTTCTCGCTCCATGGCTTGGTGTTCCGAAAGCTTTCCCTTGCTCACGCTCACGCCGTAGTTCTTACCAATCAGCGCAATTCCCTTTTCCAGCCCTTCCTCACTGGAGTCCAACAAAGTTACAGGGATGCCTGCATTGGCAAATGACATGGCAATGCCGCCACCCATGGTGCCAGCACCAATAATACCGATCCTCTGAACGACACGGGGAGTAACAGACTTATCGATTCCGGGTACCCTTGGTGCCTGTCGTTCCGCAAAGAAAATATGCCTTAACGCAGCCGACTGCTCAGATTTGACACATTCCATGAAGCGGGAACGTTCGAAAGCCAGCCCTTCTTTAAACGGCATTCCCATCGCCGCCTCAACACAACTCACTATTTTCTGTGGTGCTTCCTGGCCTCTCTTGCGCTTATTCAGTTGGCCTCGATAACTCTCGAAGGAGTCTTTATCGAAGCTGTCATTCGGGATGGAGAGATCGCGGATCTGCCTCGGGCGCGCCCCTTCAGTGATGAGTTCTCGGGCATATTCCATGGCACAACGAGTAAGATCGCCGTCAAAAACCCGATCAAGAACACCAAGATCCAGAGCTTCCGTCGCATTGATTTTTTTACCGGTTGTCATCATATCCAGAGCAGCTTTTACCCCTATCAGGCGAGGTAAACGCTGGGTTCCACCCGCGCCGGGCAGTAGCCCCAAGGTAACTTCCGGGAGACCGACGGAAGCTGATGTTAATGCACACCGGTAGTGACAGCTCAAAGCCAGCTCAAACCCGCCCCCCAATGCGGTTCCATGTATAGCGGCGATAACAGGCTTGGTTAAAGATTCAAGAGCCGCGTTCACCTGAGGCAGCGTCGGCTCCTGCATCGGTTTGCCAAATTCATTGATATCCGCACCTGCGATAAATGTACGCCCCTCGCACACGACAACAATTGCTTTCGTGCCGTCACCCTGCGCCAACTTTACCGCGTCGCAAATGCCCTCGCGCACACCCTGGGACAATGCATTTACAGGGGGATTATCGATGCGGATAACACCGAGATCATCAAGTTGTTGATAAGAGACCAACATATGTGGGACGTTCCTCTATTGAAAGGTGGAGCCGAAATCTGAACAGTTAACTCAGGTGGGATTGAGGTTAACGGGCGGGAGTCAGACGACTCCACGGGCCTGAAGATTCCGGATTTCTTCTGCTGATTTGCCGAGAGCTCTCTCAAGAATTGCGACCGTATCCTCCCCAAGTGACGGCGGTGCCTTTTCGTAACGCTGCGGGGTTTTGGAAAACTTGATCGGATTCGCAACTCCCGGAACCTTACCAAGAAGCGGATGTTCCAATTCCAGCTTCATGTTCCGAGCCTTGACCTGCGGATCTTCAAAAACTTCTGCAATATTCTGAATGGGACCGCACGGCACTTGTACTTTACCGAGGCAATCCATCCACTCCCGACTAGTCCTCAAGCGGGTGTACTCACACAGCTTTCCGACAAGCTCCTGTCGATGAACAACCCGCTCCGGATTTGTTGCAAACCGTGGATCCCTCGGCAGTTCTTCGCATCCCATGACGCCACAAAGACGATGGAACTGGGCATCATTACCAACGGCAATGATTACCTGGCCGTCTTTGGTGGGAAACGGCTGGTAGGGTGCAAGATTAGGATGATATTCACCCGTTCGTCCGGGGACACTGCCGCTACAAAAGTAATTCAGAGCCTGGTTCGCCAGCCAACTTACCTGGACGTCCAGTAGGGCCATATCAATATGCTGCCCCTCACCTGTTTTGTTGCGGTGATGAATAGCGGCAAGAACGGCGATCGCTGCATTCATCCCGGTGGTCAAATCAGCCACCGCCATACCCACGCGCTGCGGCCCCGCCCCGGGTTTTCCATCCGCCACACCGGTGATACTCATTAGCCCTGACTGAGCCTGAATCAGGTAATCGTAGCCTGCGTTATGGGCCATGGGGCCGGTGTGGCCAAACCCTGTGATCGAACAGTAAACAATGCCGGGGTTCAGTGCTGAGAGGTCCCCATAACCTAACCCCTTTTTCTCCAGCCCACCGGTTTTGAAGTTCTCTACCAGAACATCGCAACTTGCGGCTAATTCACGGATCAGCGCCTGGCCCTCTGGCTTACCAATATCGATGGTCACAGAGTACTTGCCACGATTGGCGGAGAGGTAATAAGCCGACTGCTTGGTAGGATTACCGGCCTTGTCCCTAAGCCAGGGAGGGCCCCAATGACGGGTATCATCTCCCTGTTCGGGGCGCTCGACCTTGATGACTTCAGCCCCCAAATCAGCCATGATCTGGGTACACCAAGGGCCGGCCATAACGCGGGACAAATCAAGTACTCGAATTCCTGATAATGGACCAGACATACCAGACTCCTGGATTAGAGTGAGCTTCCAGTGTTGCGAATCATTTGCTTGGCAATGACCAACTGTTGGATTTGGGAAGTGCCTTCGTAAAGCCGGAACAGACGCACATCCCGGTAGAATCGCTCGACACAATATTCACTGATATAACCGGCGCCACCATGGATCTGCACTGCGCGATCCGCGACACGGCCTACCATTTCGGTGCAGTAGAGCTTGCAGCTGGAAGCATTCATGGACACCGCGGCACCGGAATCATAGGCTCGCGCGGTTTCCTCCACCATGCATTTGCCGGCGTAGTACTCGGTCTGACTGTCAGCCAACATTGCCTGGACCAGCTGAAAGTTGGCGACTTCAGTGCCGAATTGTTTTCTTTGGGTCGAGTAGGCGAGGCTCTCGTCTATCAGCCTTTTGGCTGTACCAACGCTCAGTGCACTTATGTGCAACCGCCCCCTGTCCAGAACCTTCATCGCTGTTTTAAAGCCCTGCCCTTCCTTACCTCCGATCATGGCAGATACCGGCACTCGAACATCTTCGAAGATCACGTCGCAGGTATGAGAACCTTTCTGGCCCATTTTTTTATCGCGCTGCCCCAACGAGATGCCCGGTAAATCCGCGTCCACCAGAAAAGCGGATACACCCCGACTGCCTTCCTCCCGGCTTCCAGTTCTGGCCATCACCGTGAAAACACCCGCCCGAGGCGCGTTAGTTATATAACGTTTGCTGCCATTGATGACGTATTCATCGCCGTCTCGCTTTGCCGTCGTCACGACCGAACCCGCATCGGAACCGGCGTCCGCTTCTGTCAGTGCAAATGAACCAATCAGTTCGCCGGAGGCAAGTTTCGGAAGGTACTTTGCTTTCTGTTCGGGGGTGCCGTCGATGATAATGCCTTGGGAGCCAATGCCTACGTTGGTACCAAACATCGACCTAAACACCGGTGACGTGTACCCCATCTCCTGAATGATGGCCACTTCTTCACTCATGGTCAGCCCAAGGCCACCGAACTCTTCCGGGATTGATAACCCGAAGAGCCCCATCTCTTTCATTTCCTCGATCACCCCTTCGGGTATTTGATCCTCTTCCGCGACCTGCATTTCCAACGGAACCAAGCGACCCCGGACATATCGCCGGACGCTGTCAATAAATTGGTTCAAAGTCTCGTTATCAAGTGGCATCCCGTTCTCCAAAACTTATTAAGTTGTGAATTAAATTAATAATTTATAAACGAAATATCTATTATATGATCAACATATCTTCTATAACTTCTACTGATACCTTTATCTTTGTCCAAAAAAATTAACCACCAACCGGTATAATGGCTATTTATCTTGTGACTATTTTAAAGTTTCATAAAAAAGCCTCGGTAAAACCCAACCGAGGCAAAGGTAGAGACATACTGAAGATTCACGCCTTAATTTAAAACTTGGTCAACGGTTAGCGTTGACCTCAAGTAGCAAGTCTAGGCTCAATTAGTTCTTGAGAATTATTCGTCCGGAAACCTTTCCGTTGGACAGGTCTTCCACGGCAGATTCAGCCCTCTCAAGCGCCCGAATTTCTACGGGAATGTCTAGAAGATCATGTTGATTCGCAAACGTTACCAACTCCTTCATTTCAGCCAGTGTTCCTGTGTAGGAGCCGATTATGGTAACTGCCTTCGTGACCAGGAAAGGAATCGGATAGCGCAGTTCGCCGCCATGTAAACCGATAACGACCAGCTTCCCTCCCTTCTTAAGAACCTTGAGGCCAAACTCAACAGTTTGTTCGTTGCCCACAAAGTCCAGAACAGCCATGCAATTCCCGTCTGCCTCCCGAGTCAACGTGTCAGTCGCATCTAAGCTACGGGGATCGAGGACGACTTTTGCACCGGCCTTCCTGGCAATCTCTCTTTTATCCTCGGAAACATCCACGCCAACAATGTTACTGATTCCGTCGGATCTCAGCGTTCTGATTGCCAATTGGCCAAGCCCACCGCAGCCAATAACAATCACATACTCTTCTTGGTGCAACGGCTGAATTTTCTTGATCGCCGAAAAGGTTGTCAGGCCGGAACAGGCCAACAGAGATGCATTTGCAGGGTTGAGATCGCCAAGATCCACTAGGTAACGCGGATGGGGAACAGTGATGTATTCCGAGTAACCACCGGGTTTAAAAATGCCGAGTGAAGCAGGCTTACCGCACAGATTTTCTTCGCCCCGCTGACAAACAGAACATTCGCCACACCCAATCCATGGATAGATTAACCTCTGCTCGCCGACCGATGCATCGATGGCATCCTCGCCCACGGCCACAATGGTTCCCACAACTTCGTGGCCAAGTGTTACCGGCAGCCTGATTCCACGGTCTCCGAGATTCAGCTTTTTGCCATTGCCAAGGCCGTAATAGCCGTCATGCACATGAACATCACTATGGCAAACGCCGCAGTAATCGACTTTCAGCAAAACCTCATTTCCTTGCGGAACGGGCATCTCATACTTTACAGGTTCCAAGTTTCCCGCGAACTCAGAAAACTCATAACGGATGTATGCTCCGTCAGTCTCAATCTGATTCGACATTGTTATTACTCCCATGGTTCAGATAGGTACCGGTTCGAATAGCACTTATTATGAAACTTGCCCGTACTCGGTACGTCTATCTGGATTATCGGTTTCCTACTTATTCAACTAATAGAAATTCTGTTTGATTATCCCGTTATTTTGCCTTTCTGGATTGAATAGACTTATTTTTCTTTTGTACAAACCTTTGAAGCGAAACCTGTTAATCAACATCAAGACATCTTCGAAATAAAACAACAACCGGGTCATTCTGAAAAAAGCAGGATGCTCCAATATCTGAACAGGAATCTTCAATACTCAGATTTGGCCGGAACTTAATCTGCAGTTGAAAGTCTTCAGCACCAGCGTAATCCGTAAGTCGCAATCTTTTATGTAAGGAGCTGAAAGACGTTGTATTCATCAGCAAAAAACCAAGAGGAAGAACAATGACAATTAGCAAAGAATCCAATGTCTTGCGCGACCTTTATCAGGATTGGACCAATCGCATGACTGCCAATCCTGATCTTTCCATTGAAAACCTGCGCAGCATGTTTGATGAATGGGGCCAGCCTGCTCTGGAACCGGAAAACGTTCGCTATAAGAGCGACCATGTTGGCGGCGTTGAAGCCATCTGGGCATTGCCAGACGGTGCGGATAGCTCACGCGCCATCATTTACACACATGGTGGCGGCTTCGCTGTGGGGTCCGCAGACAGCCACCGTAAAATGGCCGGCCACCTTGCCAAGGCGCTTAAGGTTCAGGCCGTAATTCTCCACTACCGCCGAGCACCGGAACATCCGTTTCCTGCCCAGATTGAGGACGCTGTATCCGCTTACAAAGCGTTGCTGGATCAAGGCTACAAGGCAGACAACCTGATCACCGCAGGCGATAGCGCCGGAGGCAATCTGGCCATTGCCAGCGTGCTCAAGTTCCGTGATCTGGGGCTTCCCCTGCCAGGGGCAGTGATCGCCTATTCTCCGTGGCTCGACATGGCGCTGCGGGGCGCCACTCTGGAATCCAATGCTTCAACCGATGCACTCGTTGGAAAGCCAATCCTGGAAGGCATGGCGGGCATGTTTCTCGGCGACAAAACCGATCCACTCGATCCATTAGCCAATCCGCTGGAAAACGATTTCGACGGTTTCCCGCCGCTTTATATCACCGCTGGAGGCGCCGAAACGCTGCTTAGCGATTCAGAGACCCTTCACGCCAAGGCCAAAGAGCGGGGTGTAAAAACTGTGCTTTCTGTGGTGCCTGGCATGCAGCACGTATTTCCCGCCCTCTCGGGCCGCGCACCGGAAGCAAACGAGGAACTGGATCGTATCGCCGACTGGTATCAGAACCTCTGATACTTCGTCACCCGCGCCGGCAATTGCCGGCGCGGGCATTCCTGAATTAAAAACAAACGAAGAAACGGGGCGCTTCTTGCTCCGGAGATCAATTGTGTTCGAAGAGGAAGCTCACATGAACGAGAAAACCACAAATACAAGAACCGAGACTCCTGATTTTGACGCCGTTGTAGTCGGCGCAGGATTCGGAGGGCTCTATGCCGTTCACAAACTGCGGGATGAACAAGGGCTGAGAGTTCAAGCCTATGACAACGCCAGCGACGTTGGTGGTACCTGGTACTGGAATCGCTACCCTGGCGCGTTATCAGATACCGAGAGCTTCTGCTATCGATTCTCCTTCGACAAGGAGGGATTGGAAAACGCCCGGTGGAAGAACCGCTATCTGACGCAGCCCGAAGTTCTGGACTATCTGAACGATGTGGCTGACCGTTACGACCTTCGGCGCAGCTACCAGTTCCACACCAAGGTAACCGCTGCCCATTTCGACGAATCTACCCAACTCTGGCGAGTCTGGACAGACAAAGATCAGATGGTTACCGCAAAATATCTGGTAACCGGCCTGGGCCTTCTGTCAGCAACCAATAAACCGCCTTTCGATGGAATGGACACGTTCAAAGGCGAGATCATCCACACCGGTGCATGGCCTGAAGGAATGGATCTCTCCGGACAGCGAGTTGGCGTTGTCGGCACAGGTTCTACCGGGGTCCAGGTTATCATTGCGATGGCCGAAACGGCAGAACACTTGACCGTATTTCAACGCTCTCCACAGTACGTGGTACCGATTGGAAACTGGCCCGAAAGTGAGGAGAAAATTCAGGAATACAAAGACAACTATGACGCTATCTGGGATCAGGTGAAATCGTCTGCTGTTGCCTTCGGCTTTGAAGAGAGCACAGTGCCTGCCACATCAGTCTCAGAAGAAGAACGTGAACGCGTCTTCGAGGAAATCTGGAACAAAGGCGGTGGCTTCCGGTTCATGTTCGAAACATTTTCGGATATCGCAACAGACCAGGAGGCTAACGACGCTGCAGCAAACTTTATCAAGCGTAAAATTGCTCAGATCGTTAAGGATCCCGAGACCGCCAAGAAACTGATGCCCAGCGATCTCTACGCCAAACGTCCTCTGTGTGGCAATCACTACTACGAGGTATATAACCGCGATAACGTATCCTTGGAAGATGTTAAAGCCGATCCGATTTCAAAGTTCACGGAAAACGGCATTCTTCTTGAAAGCGGCAAGGAGATTGAGCTGGATGCGATCATCTTTGCAACAGGCTTCGATGCCGTTGAAGGAAACTATACGCGGATCGACCTCCAGGGCCGCAATGACGTCACCATTCAGGATAAATGGAAAGACGGCCCCCTGGGCTATTTGGGGGTAATGGAAGCGGATTTCCCGAACTTCTTCATGATTCTGGGCCCGAACGGTCCCTTCACCAACCTTCCTCCAAGCATTGAGACCCAGGTTGAGTGGATTTCCGATGCGATTGCAGTGACCGAACGCAACGGCCATAAGACCATCGAACCGAAGCCCGAGGCACAGGAAGCCTGGGTAGAAACCTGCCAATCGATTGCCGATATGACGCTTTTTCCCAAAGCCCAGTCATGGATCTTCGGCGCAAATATACCGGGCAAGAAAAATACCGTCCGTTTCTACATGGCCGGGCTTGGCGCCTACCGGCAAGAGCTTCAGGCCGTCGTTGATGACAACTATTCGACGCTCGAATTCGACAACTGAGCAACGCATGTCCACTACGGAACGGGGCAGTTAAAAAATTGCCCCCTTCTGTCATCGGAGCAGACTCAAGGAAACAATGATGAAACGAGTAACTGGAAAGGTTGCATTGGTTACCGGTGGTGCCATGGGGATGGGGAAATCTCACTCGGAACTACTGGCTGCTGAGGGGGCAAAAGTATTCGTCTGTGACATTGATGTGGAAAACGGCAAACAGGTCGTGGAAGCAATTCGCAGCCAGGGAGGAGATGCTGAGTTTTTGCGACTGGACGTGTCCAATGAAGCTGACTGGAAGGCTGCGGTCACATCGATCAAAGAAAAGGCTGACAGGCTGGACATCTTGGTCAACAACGCAGGAACACTCATTCTCAAACCAGTCCATGAGACTAGTAACGAAGAATGGGATCGCACGTTCGATATAAACGTACGTGGAACTTTTCTCGGCATCCGGGAAGCCGTGCCTCTCATGCAGGAGAGTGGTGGCGGCTCAATTATAAATATTTCATCCATTTATGGCATCATCGGCGCGCCAAGCGCTGGCGCGTACATCGCATCAAAGGGTGCTGTACGTCTGATGACTAAGTCCTGCGCCGTGGACCTCGCAGACTTTAATGTCCGCGTGAATTCCGTGCACCCCGGGGTGATCGATACGCCCATGACTAAGGACTTGCTGCACACGGATGAAGAAACCCGTAAAACGCTTCTTGGCCCCACGCTCATGAACCGGCCCAGCACACCCGACGAGGTATCAAAAGCGGTGCTGTTTCTCGCATCCGACGAATCATCCTTCGTTCATGGTGCAGAAATCATTGTGGATGGAGGATATACCGCGAACTGATTGCACTTCCATCATGGCCTGCTTCAACCCGAAGCAGGCCCCCTTCGACCGTATCTCAATCTTCAAATAGGGGCCGATCATAGTAATGAGCACAAAAGTAAGTAGTGCAAGAATTGGTCGCAAGTTGCAGGAGAACTTCAAAGTATTAATAAACGAGATCAATAAGAAAGTTATAACTCTCGACGGGCTCGCCATAGCGCCGATGATGATACATATCAGCCTTGATATTCTGGCCCGATTTCTATTCAACACCCCCCGCCCGGAATAATCACCATAGTTGCTTACTTATACATCATCATCGCGATCTTCCTGCCACTGCCGTACGCCGAGCGGATCAACTCGTCGATTGCCGTGGAAATACTGACCACAAATTTCTCTCGCAAAACTCAAAACCGCCTGAACGAGTAGATCTACCTGTTGATCAGTACAACCGTATTTGTGATGACCCTCTAAGCCCTCAGAGTAGCCCTGAATAAATACCGGTCCAACACGTCAATTACTGCAGAGTAAAGTGTCCGGTAAAGAGGGCTACCCTTATTCCCAGGCCATTCTTAAATATATAATGATCAGCTGCCCGGAATATCAGAGTGAATTCGCGTCAAGCAACCAAGTCTATACCCCGATTGTATCTATACCCTCTTACGTAATGTTCTGTAATGCTATAGTAAATACGGTTGAAGAACTAAACGGCAAGCGCTTGCGAATATCTGGGGCTTCCTGGGCTCGCTGGGCGAAGAATTTCGGGAGATTATCGGTAGCAATCCCGATACATGAAGTTTATGAAGTACTCGAGCAAGGTTTTGTGGATTGCACCTTCCTCTCACCCGCAGAACTGGCCAACTTCAATCTCCATGATGTTGTCAAAAACATAACTACCGACGTTCCAGGCGGTCTATATGCCGCAGGTCGAGCAACAACTCTTAATCGTGACCCGTGGAATCGTTTCAACACCAGAGAAAATGAGGGTCCGCTGAAGGCCGGACGGATTATGGCTGCCTATGTTAGCTTCCTCTATCAGCAACAAGCTGATAGCGACATGATTAAAGCAGAAAAGAAAGGCATCAACATCCTGGATGGCAGAAGGCAATTTCCTCGAAAAATCAAGAGATTTTATCAAAGAAGATCTAAAATTTTCCCCGGAATTCTACGCAGACGAATATAACATTGATGGGGCGAGAACCAAGAAGCTTGCAGACAAGATGTCCGAACTGATAGAAAAATGGAACGGACTTGTCGGAATTATCGAGGCAGCAGATCAATTGGCTGAACTTTACTGGAATTAAATTTATTCGAAACCTGATCCTGCTCCTTATGGGACATAAAAAACGACACTGATCCATACAGAAAAAGGCCCCGACTGAGAGTCGGGGCAACCAAAGGCACAACAACGCTTAAGTCAATGTTCAGAAAGTGTATTTGGCCATCGCCTGAAGACGTGTCGCCTTCCCTTCACGCCCCCCAACCAATTCTCGAGTATGGTGGCTCACTTCAATCCCGTAATCGACACTCTCGATGGGCGACCACAGGTAGTTCAAATAAAGGCTCGTATTTTGTTCGCCCTCATTGCTAACGTCGACATTTCTTATGTCATCCAGATCAGCTTCCGACACACCATAGGCCAGGTTTGCTAAACCAGGACCAACAGCCACGGATATCCCAAGAGTACCGCCAACGGCTTCAATAGCTTCGAGTTCGCCAGCAACAGGGTCATAGTAGGCCGGCGCAGCCGGGTTTAACCACAGGTAACCACCAACACCCTCTCCGTAGACTACTGCACCTTGCAGGCTCACCCTTGATGAAACGGGCATTTTTCCCGAGAAGGTGACACCATAACCGAATTCGTCTTCTTCCCGGTCAGCAGCGGCATCATAAACAGTCAACTGCCGCAACACGGCCCCTAAGGAATAGTTCAGACCGCCCAGAGCATCGTCATATCTGAGAGTCAGATCTGGAAGGGTACTCTTGATTTCGACGGTCTCTTCCGTTTCATAGGCTAGGCCTCCTTGCTTGTCAGCTTCCTCTAAAGCTATAGAGAGCCCCCCTGTTGAGTAACGAATCTGCGCCTGACGGTCCAGATTTGTTTGTCCGACCTGACCGGTGAAATCAATGCTCGGAGTGTAACCAAGAAACGTCGAAAAGTTCGTTTCGGTTTGACCTGCAAGAATGCCATTCCATGTACCGTACCCCTGCCGGAGTCGAAAGGTCCCGCCGGGCCCATAAAAATCGCCTTCAACCCGGGTCTCGATATTTCCCAGTTCGGTAGGAGTAACGGTTGAAATGCCGATCCTGGACTCTAGGGCGTGCGCGTCAAAATGACCATCGGGGCCACTTGTATCGTCAAGCCTGATATTCTGGTGGAGAATCGAAATACCAAGAGGCGAATCGAAATCATAGATGAGGTCAAGCTTTGCGTAACCATACAGCGTAAGGTTAGTGTCGCCCACTGTGATGCTTTCAGAAAATGCTGGGAGGGATGCTGTCGCCAATAGAATTGCACACGACAGTTTTGATTTCACCACCTTAAAATGGTTACGATTCGTTTGTTTCTCAAATTTATCAGCAATACTCTTGTTTATTTTTTTCTGGATCATCTGGCTTTTCCTTTGTTGATTTTTTATAAAACCAAATCAAATGATCCTGATATAGACCTTTGGAATATTGAATGTATTTATTAATTTTTTGAACCAGAACATAAAAAATAAATTTTATTAAATGGGACCAAAACATTTTTTTAGATTTCGAGCAAAGATTATAACTAGCATAGACACCGAAATTGCTGCATCGCAATTCTGGTTGAAAACCCCTTGCAACTACAGGATCGGGGAAGACCGTATGGGAGTTGGGTTGTGCCGGAAAAATCAGCCAGGCATCAAAACAATGCCCGACTCACTCTGCAAGCAGAGGGTCGGGCATCTAAGGCAAATATCTTGATCAGCAGTTCAACAAAATTTGGTTAGTTTCGTCTTATTCCTATACCTGTTAGGCGTTGTAGAAAATTTGTTCTTGAACAGACGCGTTAGATGGCTCTGATCGGAAAAACCACACTCCATTGCAATAACCTTGATTGGTATATCCATCGGCGACTCAAGCATCGCCTTCGCCATTTCTAGCCTACGCTGAAGAATATAGGCGTGTGGAGGCATACCAAACGCATTTCTGAACAGACGAATAAAGTACGAATTGCTAAATCCTGAGATTTCCGCTAAATCATCGATACTTATACATTGATCAAGGTTTTCAGCAATATATTCTTCAATCGTTTTTTGTTTTGAAACAGGCATACTTCGATCAATCTGAATTTCACGAAGCTTGCATTGAGAATACTCCCTAATCATATGGATACATATCTGAGTCTCAATGGTATCTGCATACAGTTGACCACCGAGACTTTCACCCAGGCACTCCCGTTCGTATGACTTCATCAACTCAGCCAGTGTGGCATCCTGAGAAACAGCTCTATGATCGATATTCAAACTGTCAACATCTTTCTCAAAGAGATCATTAGCGACTTTTTTTATCGCAGACTCGGAGACATAAACGTGTGAGACCTGAATATCATTTGTCCAGAACCATCGAGATGGCTCTCCACGCGCCAGAATTGTCACGCTATCGGTACGAGCATCCTGATCTGCCCACTTACCCGAATGGAAGAAACCAAGATTTTCAGGCGGAGACTCCCACCTGACCAGCATGTAATCCCGCATTTCAGGGATATAAACTTCAGTTTTATCGAACCGATAGTTTCTCATCGAAAGCCGATTTTTTAGCGTATTTTCTACAGTACCCTCACAGATTACCTGCCCAGGTATAACATTTAGAATGTCATTTGGTGCTAACAAGCTACTGGCCATGAACGGTCTCCTTTTTATTTTTGATCGAAAGACCCGAAGATAAAATTAAGTTTATAACCATTTAACTCAAAGCAAACTCTTACTCTTGGCTCTCAACCGACATCAGCTCATCTGAGTCACAAACTTGGTAGCCAGATAACTATCAAAGGTCTCACTGCCACCTTCCCTACCATAGCCGCTTTCCTTGACGCCCCCAAAGGGAGTTTCCGCCAACGCCAGCCCTATGTGGTTCACAGAGACCATACCGGCTTCCAGGCCATTGGTAATACGATGGGCATTGCTAACAGATGAGGTGTACGCATAGGCAGCCAACCCGAAGGACAACTGGTTAGCTCGTTCCAGCACTTCGGTGATGCTGTCGAACGGCACAAAACCTGCAATTGGGCCAAAAGGTTCATCATTCATGAACATCGCATCATCAGGAACATCTTTGAGAACCGTTGGTGGATAAAAGTTTCCCGCGCCAGACGGCGTCTCACCGCCCGTCACCAACACACCGCCCTTCTGACAAGCGTCGTCAACGAACTTCTGCATCTCCGCGACCCGACGAGATTGGGCCAGAGGCCCCATCGTTGTGGAGTCATCGGACCCACATCCTACTTTGATTGTCTTTACCTCTTCCGAAAACCTGGAGACAAAATCGTTGTAGATATTCCGCTGAACAAAGAACCTCGTCGGACAGATACAAATCTGCCCCGCGTTCCGAAACTTGAATCCGACCAGGTCTTTAACGGCTTTGTCGATATCTGCGTCGTCACAAACAATGACCGGCGCATGACCGCCAAGCTCCATGGTGCAACGTTTCATATTAGCTCCGGCAAGTGACGCCAGCTTCCGACCGACCGGCGTAGAGCCGGTAAAGCTGATCTTCTGAACAATCGGCGACCTGATCAAGTACTCGGAAATCATGCCAGAGTCACCAGATACGACGTTAAAAACGCCCTTTGGCAAACCTGCATCATGGAATATTTGTGCCATCAACATTACGGAGGCAGGGGTGTCACTTGACCCTTTAAGAATAACCGTACAGCCAGCGCCAATGGCAGCGACAACTTTGCGGAAAGCCTGACTGAAAGGGAAATTCCACGGCGAAAAAGCAACGCACACTCCTATCGGTTCCTTGAGTGCAGTTTGTTGTACATTCGATTTTCGTGAAGGAATGACACGACCATATATTCTGCGGCATTCCTCCGCGTGCCATTCAGCATGCTCAGCACAGGACAAGACCTCGCCAATGGCTTCGCGAACCGGCTTCCCTTGTTCCAGCGTGAGTACCCGCCCCGTGTTCTCTGCTCTTTCTCGAATAAGCTCGGCCACCTTCCGTAAAATCCGAGAACGCTCCACGGCGGGTTCCTTCTTCCACAAACGAAAGGCTTGTTCCGACGATTCCAGCGCCCGGTCCAGGTCACTCTCACTTGCATAAGGTAGCGTGGCCAGAACCTCATTATTGGAGGGATTCATGACCGACTGGCTGGATTCACCATGTCCGTCCACGAACTGACCGCCGATGTACATCTTGAGATTGGGGTACATATTGCTTCTCCGTCTTGTTTTTGGTTCTCCTCCCGCCCGACAAGCGCTTGTCTCGCGCCAGCAACAACGTGCTCCAGTAGACCAAAGCACTCACATTCCTGCTTTGCTTGGTTGAGCTACTCTTCACGTCGATGGCGAGTACGTCTGAAAGGGGTAGCGCGACCCTCAAAGAATCCGCGCGGGCTGATTCGAACGATTGCTACAACCCTGACCTTTCGTCGTCACAATACTGCAAATGATGCAAGGGCTACTTGATAGCGTCTTGAAGCAATTTGTCCGCTAATTGAATAAAAATGACAAAGATCAAAAAAGCCAAACGCCGCGACAAAGACCAAACCAGAACAGATAACGCATAAACCAATGTTTCCATTATCCTTTTTAATGACCTTGTTTGAAACGTAACCAGTATCGTTTTTTTCTATATTTCCTAGTAACCGTTGGTATAGCTTAAAGGACGGACCGCAATCAGCGGGATACGGCATCTAACAATAAATGGTCAAGACTGTATGGCTTCCAACCTCAAGATTGATCTTCGCCAACTGAACAGCTTTCTTACCATTGCCAAGAGAGGTAGTTTCAGTCGTGCCTCGGAGGCGCTATTCATTGCACAACCGGCCTTAAGCCGCCAAATTAGATTGCTTGAAGAAGCCCTGGATGCTGAGCTGTTTGTTCGCCATGGGCGGGGTGTTTTGCTGACGACCGCGGGAGAAGTTCTTTATGAACGCGCCAAAGGCCTGCTTAAGGATACAGAACAGCTTCAAGCAGATGTGGCGGCAGTCTCTGGGACCGTAACCGGTCAGGTGAAGCTGGGATTGCTTCCAACGATCTCCAACGAATTGGCAACGATGATCGTCAAACAGTTCCGCACACTTTATCCACGTGTAAATCTCGCAGTGAGATCAGCCATGAGCGGCACGCTGCAGCAAATGGTTTCTCAGCAAAAGCTGGATTTGGTGATCACTTATGATCAAAGCAAGCATAAGAACTTGCGCCATACCCCACTGATTGACGAGCGTTTTTTCTTGATTGCTCCGCCGGACACCGAAATCTCGAAACGGAATACGGTGAATCTTGACGAAGTTCTCAATCTACCGCTGATCCTACCCGAAGAAAAACATGGCTTGAGAGCGCGAATGGAAAAGGAAGCGATGCAAAGGCACAAAAAAATCGACCTGGCCTTTGAGGTCAGTGCGTGGCCGCTTCTAAGCGAGATGATAAAGCAACAGCTCGGTTATACCATTTTATCCTCTGCCACTGTCAGTGAAATGGTGGAACGCGGGGAGATTGTTGCCGTCCCTATCGTTAAGCCCGAACTCTACCGTTCGCTGGCGATAGCTACTCCAGGCAACCGCCCCGCTTCAATCGCTGTCAGAAAATTGATTGAGGTGATTTTCTATCAGGTTGCACAACACGTCGAATCCGGGCGATGGAGCGGCAAGCTACTATTTGAAAAACCCGTTGATTGTAAACATCCCTGTTTTAGTTGCACCGCTGATTAGAGTTTTCCGCCCGTTGGTGTTTCGCCAGATATTCCCATGGCGTCAGATCTTCCAGTGAATCGTGGGGCCGGACATGGCTCTGGCGCGAGTCATCCAGGTGTTTGGTTAAGGCAGGCCCCACTGCGCCTACCTGTTCGCCAACAAACGAGGCAACCGGATTAAAGTGCTGGTCCACGATGGTCTTGGTACTAGATGTGTGCCCACCGGCTGAACCGGGGCAAACTCCACTGGGGCGAAACCTGGCGCGGTGAGCAACTGCGCCTGACCGAGTAACAGTTATACGCCTTGGTTCAGTGTCAGCACCGGTGTTAAAAGTCCGTAAAGGAGGTGCGGACGTTATCTTGGACTACATTGGAGGTAGTCTATGTATTCGTATGAAGACCGTATTCGAGCTGTGGAGCTCTATATCGATTGCGGCAAAAGCGCTGCAACCGTCGTCCGACAGTTGGGTTACCCATCAAAGAAGAACTTACGCCGGTGGTACCGTACCTTTGTCGAAAGAGGAGACTTACCTGCAAGGCCCAGCAGGAAGCCCAAATATTCACTGTCTCAGAAGCGGCTAGCAGTAGATCACTATTTCAAGTACGGCCAGTGTTGTCTCGCCCACACGAGAAGATCGCTAGGCTACCCGTGCACTGCCACACTGATTTCATGGATTGACGAACTACACCCTGGGGCAAGAAAGTCTGTGACTGGCAAGACCACAGGTACTTCACCGTGGTCTGCGAGCCAAAAACAACAGGCTGTCATTCAGCTTTGCTCGCGACAGGACTCTGCTGCTGAGTGAACCGCCCCGGGTTTTGAGGAGGCTCCAGCATCTGAGAGAATGGAGCCATGAACAAATCCAACAAGTTTTCCCCTGAAGTTAAAGAACGTGCGGTGCGGCT
>NZ_LSMM01000068.1:0-28510 GCF_001566815.1 Marinobacter sp. Hex_13 | reverse complement strand
CGCCGGGAGAAGCTGAGGCAAACTACTACCGGCAACTTAACATTCAGGCCGCTATGGCAGCGTGACTTAAACCAACGGGCCTCCGCGATACCCGGGGCGGTTCATATGCGCCGCAACGCATAAAGTAAAGTAAATTATTATACGTTTTTAGTAAATTAACGGCGACGCAGTCAAAAACTAGAAGAAACGGTAACGCTATCCTTTGATTGACAATGAGATAGGTTGATGTGAAATCGACGACAAAGGAGTCTAAAGCCACCGCCACGGCCCAGCATTCGGTCAATAGCTAACCCCCAAACACGCCCCAAAGATCGTCGCGTGAGCCTCGAACCCCCGCAGACAGCATTCGTGACCTTTGCAATGCGCCCGCTCCAAAGGGCCGGACATTACGGAGACTGGTGAGTTGGTGCGCCCGCTGCCCGAGATACTGGCATCAAAAAATACCAACGCTCTGCGCGCTAGTTGCCATCGAAGGCTTCACTGTCATTTGGTATGAAATGGATAGCCAATACGCCCGAGTAACATCCTGTTGACGAGATTTAGAAAAGAAGTGGGTCTTCTGCAGAGTTCATCGCGTCCACTCCGTTTACGGCTCTGCCGCAAGGGTCTGTGAACGCGTACGCGTGCAAACTAAAGTGCACTCCAGGTGTAGGACTGGCTGTTCCGTGCCGTCCCCAAAGTAGCAGTTCCCATAGCCACTGGCTTTCTAAATTCAGATACCTTTAACCAAGCATCAACCGCTCAAAAGTTCCCGAATTGGGAATTTTTTCTTGCAGAGCATTAAGCAACATGCGAGTATAGTTCCCAATACGGGAACATTTGAGATGTATGGTTATGAGGTTAGTGGGTCGCGAAAGAGTGTCCAGCAGCAATATCGGTGACCCGAGCGCCCAAGCGTGGCTCAGCGTCTGGATGTCGGAGATAAGCGAGGCCCAATGGTCTTCTCCATGCGACTTACTGGATCACTACCCGTCAGCACAAGACCAAGGCAACGGAATGTTTTTATTCTCTATCGGTGACCGAGGGCTCTATTTAGAAGTTCTTATTTCATTTTCTCAAAAAATTGCCTGCATTCTTCATATTAGCGAAAGTAACGAATCATGATCGAACAAGCCAAGGTCATAAAAACGGAAAACCAGTACCAAAGCTATCTAAGCGAGGTTCAGGCCCTTTTGTTGGCCGATCCTGAGATAGGGAGCGCGGAGAGTGAACGCCTAGAGTTACTCACCGTTCTCCTTGAGAACTATGAGAATCAAAATTATCCGGTTGAGGCGCCAGACCCAATTGTCGCTATCAAGTTCCGTATGCAAGAAAAAGGTCTAAAACAGACCGACCTTGTCCCCTACTTCGGAACGCGTAGCAGAGTTTCAGAAGTACTATCAGGTAAGCGGCCACTTACTCTTCAGATGATTAGAGCTCTGTCTGTAGGTTTAGGCATATCCGCTGAAACACTGATTGGAGAACCTGAAACCAAGGGAAGAACAGACCAAGAGATTGACTGGTCACGATTCCCGGCAAAGGAAATGGTAGCTAGAGGATGGATTCAAAAGGCCACAGGTCAGGCTAAAAGGACCATAGAACAGCAGGTACAAGACTTTGTTGCTCAAATCGGATGGCAACTCGGTGACGCTGCGTTCAAGCGAAGCATATCAGGAGAAGCATTCTCCCCGACGACGAAATACGCACTCTATGCTTGGCTCTCTCGCGTTATCCAAAAGGCGCGGGAACGAAAGCCGAATATTGGAAAATATGCCGAGTCAGCTTTATCCACTCAGACATTGAGAGAGTTGGCGCAACTGAGCTGGTTTGAAGAAGGTCCCAAGCTGGCCGTTGAATACTTAGAAAAAATGGGGGTATGTGTAGTCCTTGAGCCTCATTTGAAGGGTACGATGCTTGATGGCGCTGCTCTTAAAGATATCGACGGTACACGAGTAATCGGTCTTACGATTCGCCATGACCGATTGGACAACTTCTGGTTCACCCTATTACATGAGGTCGTTCACATTTGGAAGCACGTTGGTGAGGATGACACGTTCATGGATGACCTTGATTCTTCCGCTTCTACGGACAAACGAGAAGCCGAAGCCAATCGTTTGGCGCGCGAGGCTCTAATTCCGCGTGTGGTCTGGAAAAGGAGCGATGCTCATTTATCACCCTCAAAGGAAGCGATCGACACTCTGTCGCGCGAGTTGAGAATTAATCCGGCAATAATCGCGGGACGCATTCGGCGAGAAAAAGGAAACTATCGCCTTTTCACTGAGCTTTTAGGTCATGGAGAAGTGAGCAGAGTTCTATCCTATCTTAGTCACGAGGGCCAGGCATGACACCCACATATATTCCTATACTCAAGGCCAAAAAAGGCGAGTTTGATGCACTCCAGACCGCGAGTACCGCTACAGCAGAGCGCATCCAGCCGATGTTTGAGATACCTGCCTTTAAAGGTAGCACCGCAAATGCCAAGCGCTTCGAGAATCTGGCCCAACCCACGGTCGCATATCTGAACGAAATCGTGGTTAAAATCGCGACTGTACGCCCCGGTATGCCATGTTTCTTGGATTCGAGGCATTGGGCACCAAATGCTACGCTTGAAAATGGTGAGCATGTCTTAAGCTATGCACTCTCTCGACTTTCAGCCCTAGGTGTCCACACAAACCCCGTAGTCAACTACGACGTTTGGGATGACCCAGAATATCAAGAGGTCTTTAAGAATGCAGGGGCAAGTGATGCAGGTACTTTATGTATTCGCCTTGAGTCCGATGCCTTTGACGATATGGACGACCCTGATTATTTTTCTGATCGCCTTAACTCCATAATTACCGCGACAGCCTTTCCAGAGGCTCAAATTTGTATATTGATCGATTTTAGGGATACGACTGCCCTGTCTGTGGTCGATATGCAAGCGGTAGCGGAAAAGTGCATAGATAATTTGAATTCGTGGCAATTTGCTTACATCGGCATTGCGGGAAGCTCAATTCCCATCATGATCAATGACGCAGTTGAAGAAGTAAACTCAACCGGGTACGTGACAAGGAAGGAAGTTCTGACGTGGAAAGCACTCAGGAAAGCCTATCCCAGGCTAAACTTGGTCTTCTCTGACTACGCAATCCGCAACCCGAATGCTATCGATGATGTTCCCGCACCCCATGCCAACGGAAAGATCAGATACACAATCTCCAACCAATTCTTCGTTGTGCGCGGGCACTCTCTCCAGTTTCATGACAAAGGGAAGCAGTACCACCGCCTTTCGGCTGAAGTGGTAAAAAGCCCACACTACATGGGTCCTGAGTTTAGCTATGGAGACGCGCACCTGCTCCAATGCTCAAAAGGTGAAGGAGGGTGCGGCAATTCCACAACTCGGATAACGCTCGATACTACGCATCACCTCGCTGCAGTTACTGTCGAGATCATCGAGTTTGTTACTGCCACGTCAACAGCTAGCATTCATCCTTAGAAGAAACCATAAACCGGCCCCATGGAGGGGGGCAGTTGAATGCTTTTCCTTTTGTCCTGCGCTAGTAGGAGGACGTCTCTAATGGCTTTTGCCTTCATCCAGTAGTCACGCTATATTCTTATCACCAATCAGGTCACACTTGACTGGTACACACGCGAACAGAGAGGCATTGCAAACTATTGTTTTAAAAGGGTTAAAATAGAGTGAGAACAAGTCCTCTCCTCGGCACCACTTCCTCCCTCAGGAAGTGTTAAGAATCCAACACCTTTATAAGCACATGTCGCAACAGATCTGCGCTCGAAAACGTATGACTCTCCGCACGTTCGCGAAGAGCCTGCCCGCAGCCCTGGCTTACTCTACCAGTCCCGACAAATATTCCGAGAGCCGTTGATAGGTGTAATTCACCCGGGCATAGGCCGCAGAAGGCGCTCTTTCGAACTCCCGCCCACAGGCCCGGCTGCCGCCATGGCGATTCAGGTAGGCGATGTTGATCAGGTTGGGCTGGTCTGCCACGAACTCGCTGGAATTGTCGAACGGGTAGTAGAACGCCCAGTCAAACCCTTCTGTATTGCTGACCCCAGGCGTGGAACTCATTTCTTCATCCAGGAAGCCAAACCGTAGCGGCCTGAAACGGTCATTGCGAGTATCGAACTCCAGCGCCGGCGAGGTGAACTCGTCCGGTAGCGTGATACTGCCGGTGACCGTGAAAGGCTGCTGGGCAGACACCACCTGCGCCGCATCAACGTCCTCCGGATCAATATCCCCTTCGCAGGATTGGACACTACTCGTGAGCGCCACAATCTCCTCGTTCACGCCATCGACGGAACGCGTGAAACCGAAAAAGGCATCGTTGGCGAACTGATAGTCGGGGCGCAGAACTTCCGTCTTGCTATCGGAAGTTGCCGTCAGGGAATCCACCCGGGCATCCGCCATGGTCCACCCGTAACGGATCGCCGGCGGGCCACCCAATGCCGAGGACGACGCAAGTCCAGGATGGCAGGTGGTGGTGGTTTCGAACGTCGCGGTACGGTCCTGCCAGTTGAATGTCAGCCGCTCATCGGCCCCTTCAGCCTCATGGTAGCTGGCACTCTCCTGGGACAGTGATATCGAAGGCATCCACTGCACATCGGTATCGGCGATTTTGCCACGGGCATTGATCAAGCGGGCCATCTCTCTCATTGACGGCATCATGCACCCGTTTGCCGTCACGGCCGTTAACCGGCCATCTTCCGAGTAGTCGAACTCCAGTTCAGCGGACACGCTGAGGTTGGACATTGTGGCCGGCAACTCGCTCCCCTCCCCCCTGGCGAGAACTGTCTGGCGCTCAAGGATAACCGGATCGTCCAGCTCAACCGGCACTTCCGGCAATTCCAGTTCATCAATGTTGATGTTCTCGTAATTGCCTTGGGAGGCAGCGGCATCAACCACCTGAACCACCTCCAGGGCATTGCGGGCAAAGGATACACCGAGAAGATAAACCGCCTCTTCACTCAGGTAGCGTTCACGTCCGTCACCATTGCGCAGGAGATTGGCGTACTCCGGCGGGAACTGGCTGGCCATGAAGCGTGCGAAGGCGCGGGCGTATGCGTGAGCACGGTGATCACCGGACCGGATATAGTTACTGACCAGGTTCACGTTGCCGAGAGCATCAGACAGATCGGTACTGATGACCGAAAGATCCTGCAACCCAATCAGGCGGCGCTGCCGCACCAGGTGGCTCAATGGCGTGACATTGCGCACGCCAGGTGGCGCACTAAGCAGGTAGGCGTCTTCCAGCACCACTTCCCCGATGCGGGTCTGCTCCATGGTCTGGCCAGGCAGCACCACGGCAAACAGCGGAAAGTCCCTGGGATCGATATCCGGGGATATGGACGGGTCCTGCACCAGTTCCGCAGTATCCAGCGAGAAGACGCCACCTTCTCCCGTTAACGCGGTAGGCTCTCCGTCCCGCAGGGTTATTTCCGTGCCGGCGCTGTTTTCAAAGGTCATCGGGCCCGGCGTGTATTGGCTGTCACCGTCCATGTCCAGCCACACCCTGGCATTGCGCAGGTAGCCGTCAATCACCCGGCCTGTATAGGGCTCGGGCTCGCTGTAATCCTCGGCGTCAAAGTCACGGCCATCGACCGGTGACTTGTCGGATTCCTCGCCGCAACCGGCAAGGGCCAGCGTGAACAGGGCAACTGTAAAGGAGAGCAGACTTTTCATCGCGGCAACCATTGTCCTTGTTAGAGGTTGTGCCGCTACTGTAGGGGATGTTGCCGGGGGGAACCTTGATAGGTTTGGCACTTTGTAAACTTAGGTAACGAAAACGCGCCGCGGGAGCTGTCCCGGCGGCGCGCTAACGGGCACAAGCGCCTACTAGAACGAGCGCGCAACAATCTCTTTCATGATCTCATTGGTGCCGGCGTAGATACGCTGTACCCGCGAGTCCGCCCAGGCGCGGGCGATGGGATACTCCCACATGTAGCCGTAGCCGCCGTGAAGCTGCACGCACTCGTCCATGACTTTGCACTGCAGGTCGGTGGTATGCTGTTTCAGCATGGCTGCCGTTGGAATATCCAGCTTCTTTTCCAGGTGCAGTTCCAGACAACGGTCACAGAAGACGCGGGCAGCGGTGATTTCCGCCTTCATCTCCGCCATTTTGAAGCGGGTATTCTGGAACGCTATCACCGGTTTGCCGAACGCCTTGCGCTCCTTCACGTAATCCAGCGTCCACTCCCACGCGGCTTCCGCAGCAGCGACGGCGGTCAGGCCCACCTGCAGGCGCTCCGCCGGCAACTCCGCCATCAGTTGGAAGAAGCCCTGGCCTTCCATTGATCCCAAAAGCTTATCCGCAGGCACCTGAACGTCCTGGAAGAACAGCTCGGAGGTGTCCTGCGCTTTCATCCCCACCTTATTCAGGTTCTGCCCTTTCTCGAACCCTTCCCAGGCGGTTTCCACCAACAACAGGCTGGTGCCCTTGGCGCCTTCTTTCGGATCGGTTTTGGCCACCACGATCACCAGGTCCGCCAGCTGGCCGTTGGTAATAAAGGTCTTGGAGCCATTGAGTACGTAATGGTCGCCAGAAGCGTTTTTCACCGCCGTGGTTTTCACCCCCTGCAAGTCGGAACCTGCGCCCGGCTCGGTCATGGCGATGGCACCGATCATTTCGCCGGTTGCCAGTTTCGGCAGGTAATACTGTTTCTGTTCTTCGGAGCCGTAATTGAGGATATAGGGGGCAACGATGTCGGAATGCAATGTCCAGCCGATGCCGGACAGGCCCGCCCTGGACACCTCCTCCATGATGACAGCGCTGTAGCGGAAGTCCGCGCCTACGCCGCCGTATTCTTCCGGCATGGTCGGGCAGAGGAAACCAAGTTCGCCGGCCTTCTTCCAGAGCTCCCGGCTGACCTGGCCATCTTTCTCCCACTGTTCATGGTAGGGCGCCGCTTCCTGTTGCAGAAACTTGCGGACGGAATCCCGGAAGCCGTCAAGGTCGGCGTCAAAGACTGTGCGTGGAATCATGGTGTACCTCGGTGAATGACTGTGTTGTGGTTGTCGTTCACCAAGTCTCGGGGGCGCGGCGTTTTCGCTCAATGATGAAAAGCATCAATCGGGCTGACCAAAACCATCGCCCATCGGTTCAGTCGGGCTGTTTCGCCTTCGCCCTCTCCTCGCCCCAGCGCGGCATCAGATCCTGGGGCAGGCCCAGGTGATCCAGAAGTCGGGCAACGATGAAATCCACCAGGTCACTCACGGAATTCGGCCTATGATAGAACCCCGGACTGGCCGGCATGATGACCGCCCCCATGCGGGTCAGGCGCAGCATGTTTTCCAGGTGCACTTCCGAAAAGGGCGCTTCCCGGGGCACCAGGATCAATTGCCGCCGCTCTTTAAGGGCGACATCTCCGGCGCGCTCGATCAGGTTGTTACTGGCGCCGGTGGCCAGGGCAGACAGGGTGCCGGTACTGCAGGGACAAATCACCAACGGGGCTTTTTCACCCGAACCAGAAGCCGGCGGGGCGAACCAGTCTTCACGGCCGAACACCAGCACCTGCCCCGGACGGGCGCTGGCATAGCTGGCAAGCGCTTCCTGCATGGCGGCGGTGTTGCCCGGTAATTTCAGATCGGTTTCCGTGGCGATCACTACCTGTGCCGCCTTGCTGACCATCACATGCACCCGGCAGTTCGCCGCCACCAGGCACTGCAACAAACGCAAGCCGTACTGGGCGCCAGAGGCACCGGTAAAGGCCAGATTGATCACCCGCTGTTTTTCGGACGCTGCCGTCATAACTGAAGTTTCCTGATTGGATAGCGGAGGCAGGATGCCCCGTCAGCCGGATTCGCGTTCCAGTTCGGCAATCAGCTTCTGGTGAATACCGCCAAAACCGCCGTTACTCATAATGACAATATGGCAGGGACCGGATACCTGATCCAGAACCTGGCCGATCAGTTCCTCAACGCTGGCCCCGACACGATGGCGATCCGGTGTTGCCGACTCGGGACTACGGCCCTCAACTAATGCTGGCAACCAGTCCATGCCATTGAGATTGGCCCAGAATACCTGATTCGCCGCTGCAGCACTGGGCAGCAGGCTCTCCTGGTGAAAACCTTGCTGCATGGTGTTGGAGCGTGGCTCGATCAGCGCAAGGATGGTCTCATCGCCCACCTTGTGGCGTAGGCCCTCCAGCGTGGTAGCGATGGCCGTCGGATGATGGGCAAAGTCGTCGTAGACACAGACACCACCAACATCCGCAAGCAGCTCCATCCTGCGTTTGACGCCCGAAAAGCGGCACAGCGCCGCCACGGCATGGTCCGGGGTAACACCCACATGGCGGGCTGCTGCGATGGCCGCGAGGGCGTTGCGCACGTTGTGCAGGCCGGTTTGAGACCAACTGACTGAAGCCACCGGCTGTTCGTGGTGCACCACCATGAATCGACTGCCATCCTCAGCCAACAGCTCCGCCCGCCAGTCGGCCATATAGGGCACTTCGCTGCCCACAGAGGTAGCCTGCACGCTGCTCCAGCAGCCAAGTTCCAACGCCCGATCAAGATGGGCATCCAGGGCCGGGCGCACAATCAACCCACGGGACGGCACCGTTCTGACCAGATGATGGAACTGACGCTCGATGGCTTCAACGTTGTCAAAAATATCCGCGTGATCAAACTCGAGATTGTTGAGGATTAGGGTATGGGGACGATAGTGGACAAACTTGGAGCGCTTATCGAAGAAGGCGCTGTCGTATTCATCGGCCTCAATAACGAAAAAGTCGCTACTCCCCAACCGTGCCGAAACCGGGAAATCATTGGGGACCCCACCTATCAGATAGCCCGGTTCCAACCCGGCCTGCTCCAGGATCCACAACAACATGGCGGTTGTGGTGGTTTTGCCGTGGGTCCCGGCAACCGCCAGCACCCAGCGGTGACGCAGAACCTCTCGCGCCAGCCATTCCGGGCCGGACATGTAATCAATATTCTGGTTAAGAACCGCTTCCACCTCCGGGTTGCCCCGGGACATGGCGTTACCAACCAGAACCAGGTCCGGCTGAGGCTTGAGGTTGTCAGGATCGTAACCTTCCATTAACCCGATTCCCTGGGCCTCCAACTGGGTACTCATGGGCGGGTAAACCCCCTGATCGGAGCCCGTCACGGTGTGCCCGAGCTCCCTCGCCAGTACGGCCAGACTGCCCATGAAGGTGCCACAGATTCCCAGGATATGGATGTGCATTCGGTTATCGACCTCTTAAATGAAACCTGCAAAGCGTCCCGTATAGAATGCGGGTCGTCAAGCGTTCCTTATGACGTTTGATGTCATGAAAAAAAAAAGCGATTGGCGTATCATCTGCCGCACTTGATGAAACTGCAGGAGGCACCAGCCGGAAATGGCCACCAGAAACGCATTCTATGCCCAATCAGGCGGTGTGACCGCCGTCATTAACGCCAGTGCCTGCGGGGTTATCCAGACCGCCCGCAAGCACCCCGATCAGATCGGTAAGTTGTACGCCGGGCGTAACGGAATCATCGGCGCGCTCAAAGAGGAACTGATTGATACCAGCCTCGAAAGCGATGAGGATATCCAGGCGCTGATCCACACTCCGGGCGGTGCGTTCGGGTCATGCCGCCATAAACTGAAGAACTTTTCCGAGAATAAACGCGAGTACGAGCGCCTGATCGAGGTGTTCCGCGCTCACGACATTGGCTATTTCTTCTACAACGGTGGCGGCGATTCCCAGGATACCGCGTACAAGGTGTCCCAACTTGCTGAAAAAATGGGCTACCCGATTACCTGCATCGGCGTACCCAAAACGGTGGATAACGACCTGCCCTTCACCGACTGCTGCCCCGGTTTCGGCTCAGTGGCCAAGTACATCGCCACCTCTACCCTGGAAGCCAGCCTGGACATTCGCTCCATGTGCGACACCTCCACCAAGGTGTTCATCCTGGAAGTGATGGGGCGCCACGCTGGCTGGATCGCGGCGTCTGGTGGCCTTGCCGGGAAAGGCGAAGGCGAGCCGCCTCACGTTATCCTGTTCCCGGAAGTGCCCTTCGAGCGTGAGCGCTTCCTTGAACGTGTGGATTTCTGCGTCAAGGAGTACGGCTACTGCGTGGTCGTCGCCTCGGAAGGCGCCCAGTATGAAGACGGCCGCTTCCTGGCCGACGCTGGCGCCAAGGATGCCTTCGGTCATACCCAGCTCGGCGGCGTCGCGCCAGCGCTGGCCAATATGGTGCGCCAGGCCCTGGGCCACAAGTACCATTGGGCCGTAGCCGATTACCTGCAGCGCAGCGCCCGCCACATTGCGTCCGCTACGGACGTGGAGCAGGCCTACTCCGTAGGCAAGGTGGCCGTGGAAATGGCGCTGGCAGGTAAACAGGCGCTGATGCCAACGATTGTGCGCGAACAGTCACGCCCCTATCGCTGGCACATTGGTGAGGCGCCGTTGAGCGAGGTCGCCAACCAGGAGAAGAAAATGCCGATCCATTACATCACGGATGACGGCTACGGCATCACGCAAGATTGCCGCGACTACCTGGAGCCACTGATTCACGGCGAGAGCTTCCCGCCGTTCGATGATGGTCTTCCGAGGGTCGCAAAGCTTAAGAATCAGCTGGTCGAGAAAAAACTGAAAGCCGACTTCCAGTTCTAAGCCGCTGACCTACAAAAAAGGCGCCACCGAATCACCGGCTGGCGCCTTTTTTTTTGCAGAACCGTTTATCCACCGGCAGCTTCAAACCTCTGCACGTACTGCGAGAAATGGTCGAACCCGCCAACGTGTTCTTCGCCCACAAAGATCTGGGGCACCGTATGTACGGGCTTACCAATGGTTTTTTCCAGATCCGCCTTGCTGATGCCTTCCTCGATCATGTCCACGTAGCGGTAGGGAATATCCCTGATCTCGCAAAGTTGCCGGGCGCGCATACAAAAACCGCAGGATGCACGACCGTAGATGGTGACATGATCCATAAACTCACTCCTGTTCGAAACAATGGGCGACCCTGCGTATCGTGTTGCAGTCGTCGACAAGCTGTACCGTATGGTGGCACGCCCAATGAAAAAATAAAATTAATGAACTGAATGGCGCCGATAGCCTGGACTGATGTATCCAGCGCTACCGGTGTTTCTCGGTGCAGCCTTACCTAACCGTGTGTTCAGGTTTTCAGGCGGCTCAACTCCGTCTCCAGCACTTTCACTTGCTCATCCAGTGTCTGCCCGCTGCCACTGACCCGTTGCGCCAATGCCCGAAGATCGTTGGCGGCGTCACCGATACGGGTGAGGTTGCGGTTGATCTCTTCACTGACAGAACTTTGCTCTTCCGCTGCCGTGGCCACATGGGTGACGTGTTCCACAATGGTTGCTATGCGCTCAACTACTGAGGCCAGAGAATGGTCCGCTTCACGGGTTCCCTCCACCGCTCTGGTGGCGCGATCAACGCCACCCTTGATCACGGTAACGGCTCCGCCCACGTCGCTTTGAAGGCCATCAATCATCTGACTGATCTCATCGGTGGACTCACGGGTACGGGACGCCAGTGTTCTGACCTCGTCTGCCACAACCGCAAAGCCACGCCCCTGCTCCCCCGCTCGCGCCGCTTCAATGGCGGCGTTCAGCGCCAGCAGGTTGGTCTGTTCCGCGATTCCCCGGATCACTTCGATAATACGGTTAATGTCCTCACTGCGAGTGGCAACCTGCCCTATCGCAGTGCTGGCCTCATCCATATCGCCCGCCAATGCACCCACGCCGTCCAGGGCAGACGTCAGCGTATCCTGGGTAAAACGGATGCCATCCTGGGCCATCTGCGCGTTTTCAGCTGCCTCACCCGCGAAACCTGCCACTTCACTGGCAGCGGCGGACATTTCGTTCATGGCGGTAACCACGCTTTCGATGTCCTGATGCTGGCTTTCGGTTTGCTCATCCGTTTCCTTGGCGATCACATCCACGTCTGCCGCCTGCTGGCTGACCTTGGCGTTGACATCTTTCAGGTCGTTGATCATTTCACGTAACCGGCCCAGGAACTGGTTGAATCCGCCGGCCAGCTCGATCAGCTCCGAGTGGGTATCAATGTTCAGCTCACTGGTCAGATCCCCTTCAGCACTGGCCAGGTTCTTCATCCGGTCACGGATTTCGTTCAAGGGTTTGGTTACCGAGCGAACCAGCACCACCAGAATCAGGATCGCCACTACCGACACCAGTACACCCACCATGGTCTGACGCCCGGCGGTGGTATCCACCTCGCTGGACAGCAGGCCGGTGATTTCGGCGACATCCGCCAGCGCGGTCTGACGTGGTAATTCGATCAACAGTGACCACTGGGCATCCGGCAGGTCAATCTCGATGGGGTAAGACACGGCCAGCGTGTCGCCATCGTCGTAGGTACCGCCGTCATTGTGCAGGGAAGCGTATGTTTCAGCCTGCTCAGGCAATGCTTCTGACAACGGCCGGCCTAGATGTTCACTGTAGTGGCTGGATGCAGCAATCAGCCCCTTACTGCTCAGCAGGGTCACCCTTGATGCGCCGTCATAGAGGTTATCGCTGACATTCTGGATCGCTTTCTGGAGCGTTGACAGGTTGAGGTCAACGCCGGCCACGCCCGCAAACTCGCTCCCGTTCATAATGGGCACGACCAGGCTGGTCATCAGTTCGGTATAGCCCTCTTCAATTTCGTATTCGTAAGGCTCCATGATGCAAGGGGACAGGGTATCCTTGGAACACAAGTACCATTCCGCCTCGCGAATACCGAACTCATTCCGGTTATCCAGATACTTGGTAGCCGGATCCTCAGTGCGACTGAAGACCACATCGCCGTCGGGAGAGCGGTAATAATAGATTTCCAGGGTGCCTTCATCGCTGCTGTGCTCTTCAACGCCACCGGTGAAGTAGCGGTCCTGGCCGTCGTAGGCATCCGGTTCGAACTGGGCATAGATCGAGCTCAGCCCATCCTGCTCTTCCAGTACCGCACCCACCGTTTCCTGAAGGGCAACGCGGCTGATGCGGCCGGAGCTGTCCGTCTGTATATTCCGGCTGATGACGTTGCGGACGACTTCCGGTGTCCGATACGCTGTGGCAAACATGCCGCTGACAACCTCACCGTATTTCCCGGCGGTTGCGCTCAACCGGTCGACGGCAAGGCTGCGCACCGTGTCACGGGTTTCGGAGGTGATTCGCTGCTCCATCTGTCCCAGGGAAAGCTGGGCGGTCACCACAATACTGATTCCCATAACCAGCAGCAGCGTAATAACCAGGGCATAGAGTTTGAAACGCAGTGACAGTTTTTTCATTGGTACAGCAACCTGTCTCAGATAGGGATTCATTATCAGCTTAGTGCCCTGAAGGCACGGCTGCCATTAGAGCCTGATCGGCATTCATCTCACCAGGAGCGTCCATTGGCCTATCTCACTTTGTTCATGACCGCACTGGCCGCAGCAACAATACTGCCGGCCTATTCGGAAATTCTCCTTGGCGGCATGGTGACTCAAGGCTATTCGCTCTGGTGGATATGGTTCTGGGCAACGGCGGGCAACACCGCAGGTTCGGTTATTAATGGGGTTATCGGCCGGCAGGTGGATCGCTTTAAGCACAAACGCTGGTTTCCGATCTCCGAATCCCAGCTCGAAAAGGCCCGCACCCGCTTCAACCGTTACGGGCAATGGTCACTGCTTCTGGGCTGGCTGCCACTGGGCGGCGACGCACTGACCCTGGTTGGCGGGATCATGCGCGTGCCCTGGCTCAACTTTGTGATCCTGGTGGCCATTGGCAAGGGATTGCGCTACGGCTTGGTCATCTGGTTGGTGCTGGAAGCATCGGGGGTGCCGGGATCACCGTAGAGGTATTCCCGGAGCAGATCCTCACCGTTGAATTCCGCATTCAGCACCGCGATGAACGTATAGACACCAATCAACTTTCGGTTCAGGAATACAAATTCCTTCGGCGGCACCTTGAAATAGCGGCTGATGGCTGATCGCGCGGCCTGGCGCGCCACCCGCGACGGCAAGTCACTCTGCTTCCAGCGGTACTGGCCGCGGTCGTTCACTGCCTCATCGGGCCAGTTGCTGCAATCCCTGGAGAGAGGTTCCAATACCGACATGCAAACCTTGCCGAACGTGTCCAGAACGTCCTCGGGCCAATCCTGGCTCATGAAACGTAACCGGATACCGCCATCAACCACCCCCGGCAGGTCGCCCTCATAGGAGGAGCGGATCATCTGGATGACCGGGTCCAGGAAGCTCGCGGAGTAGGCCTGTACCGCCCCGAAATCCAGTAGCACTATCTGGTCAGTTTCGCTGTTCGCGCCTTCCTCGCCAGCGATGCGGATCCGATAATTGCCGAAATTGGGATCGGTCTGGATTTCACCCCAGATGAACAGCTCACGGAAGAACAATTCCAGTGCGGCGCGGCCCAACTCGCTGCGACGATCAAGAGCAAGCTCCCGTACCGCCACTGAACTCACTGAGTGGCCCGGCTCGTAGGTGGAGGCGATGACATGGGCCGTGCAGTACTCGTCCAGAACACGGGGCACCACAAAACGAGGATCGTCCAGCAGCATCTGGCGGAACTTTTCGGTGGTACGGGCTTCAAGGCGGTAATCCACCTCCCGGTGCATCATGTCCCGCACTTCTTCCAGCCAGTCGTTGAACTCGGGGCCGAAGGAGACCAGGCGGGCTATCTTGAGCAGATGTGCAACTGCGTTAAGGTCACTGTCGACTGCTTCGTCAACGCCGGGGTACTGGACCTTGAGCACCAGTTCCAACCCGTCGCTACGCCGGCGCGCTCGATGAACCTGCCCCAGCGAAGCCGCACCAATCGGGTCGGGATCCACGTCCAGTTCCGCCAAACGGTCAGCACCCAGTTCAGCCTTAAGCACACGCTCGATCGACGGCCATTCCAGCCAGGTGGTCTGGTCTTCCAGGGTGTGCAGTGCTTCGGTTACTTCCTCAGGCAGGAAGTGCTCGCCATAGAGAGCCATCACCTGCCCGATCTTGACGACACTGCCCTTGAGCTTGCCCAACTCGTCCACCAGGAATTCCGCCTGGCTGGATAGCATGGCCCGGTGCCGGGCCTCCCGCTTGTCCTTGCTGCTGAACCAGTTGGTGGCCATATGGGAGGCCATCCGGGTGCCTGCGAAAAGCCCCGCCCTGGTGAGGGTAAGCCGACGCTCAAAGCTGCCGGTCTTGATACGTGCAACAGATGTGCTTTTGGGTCTGGATGCCATCAAAAACCTGCTCGGTTCTGTAAGTGTTGGCGCTATCAGCCTTTATAACCATTATACGGATACCCGGGCCCGCAAACCTAACCGGCGTGCCGTCGATTCATTGCCCTTGGGGCCAATGCAAACCGCCTCTTCTGTGTTTACTTCTGTGGTTGGCGAAAGGTTTTACGTTTTTACACAGACCCCACGTCCAAAGCGGTTTAGTATAAAAATGTGGTCGATGACCTGGCCACTGATGCCCAAAAACAACAAGACAGCAACAATGACTCAGACCACCAGCAGACCCTCCGACACCAAACTGTCACAGTTCCGGGTGAAGGGTGAAATTCCGGTTCCGATGTTGATCGGCTGGCTTACTCTGGCAGCGGTCCCCATCCTGCTGTTTTTCGCATGGCGATCCCTGGATCGCGGAATTCCCGGCTCCGCCACAGCCCTGATCGTCTTTGCCGTGCTGCTCAGTGTCAATGGTATTGTTTATCTGCTCAGTCGCAACAGTACTCTGCAACGCCGCGGCTTTATTACCGCGATCACGATCCTCTTCACCTATCTGGCAGTCAATGCGGTGGAGGACGGCTCTGCCATTATCTGGCTGTTTGCCTATCCACCCATCATCTTCTACATCAGCGAAGCGAAAGTGGGCGTGCTTGCCTGTTCCGGCGGACTTGCGGGGGTTGCCTTGCTATTCAGCCCACTCGGGGACCTGGTATTCGATTCGCCGTACAGCACCAGCTTCCGACTCACCATGCTTGCGGTACTGGGGTTTGAGATGTCCACCTGCTACGTCCTGGATCAGAGCCGGCGGCGCAGCAAACTGGGGCTGTTGAAACTGGCTGCCGAGTTTGAATATGCGGCTAAACACGATGCGTTAACGGGGCTCGCCAATCGACGTGAAGCCCACGAGCAACTGGAAGCTGAGTATCAGCGTTACTTACGCAATTCGCGCGGTTTCTCGGTGTTGTTGATGGACATTGATCTGTTCAAGTCTGTCAACGACAACCATGGTCATCAGGTGGGGGATGAAACCATTGTGATGGTAGCCAGGACCTTGCGGGAACACAGCCGCAAGGTCGATACGCTGGCGCGCTGGGGAGGAGAAGAATACCTGGTATTGCTGCCTGAGACCGATACCGTTGAGGCCGTCCAGACGGCCAATCGCATACGCCAGACCATTGCATCAACGCCTATAGAGACCCAGGGCGGGAGCATCAACACCACTATCAGTGTCGGAGTCGCCACTATCCACGGCGCAGAGTCTGTGGACCGACTGCTACAGCGCGCCGACGAAGCACTTTATCGAGCCAAGACCCTGGGGCGTAACAAGGTGTGTGATTTCGAGGGTATACACGGCTAGCAAGGCAACCGCCTCAATCGGTACTTGGGCTTCGCGTTACCAGCCCGTTACCCGTCGAACAGCGCCACCCGCCAGGCCATTAACCAATTCATCCGACAGAGCAGGAGCAAGACCGGCAACGGTTGCCCCGGGGACGAAGTCGCTGACCTGGCACATCGCCATGCCAGCATAGCCACAGGGGTTGATCCGGCGAAACGGCTCCATGTCCATGGCCACGTTCAGGGCCAGACCGTGGAACGAACATCCTCGCCTTACACGCAGCCCCAGCGACGCAATCTTCGCTTGTTCCACATAGACACCCGGCGCATCCGGACGCGGCGCTGCCGCCACACCCATCCCCGCAAGGGTCCGGACAATGGCCTGCTCAATGACATCAACCAGGGAGCGAATTCCCAGGCGATGGCGAGTCAGGTCTATCATCAGGTAAACCACAAGCTGGCCAGGGCCGTGATACGTCACCTGGCCACCGCGATCCACCAGTATCACCGGGATATCACCGGGGGCCAGTATGTGCTCGGCTTTGCCGGCCTGCCCCTGGGTGTAGACCCTTGGGTGTTCCAGCAGCCAGAGTTCATCGGGCGTGGAGGCGTCTCGCGAGGCCGTGAACGATTTCATCGCCTCCCAGGTTTCCAGGTAGGGCTGTTCACCCAGGTCACGAACGATCAGCTCGGCCATCAGGTTACAGCACCATATGAACCCGGCCGCTGGCCTTGAGTTCCTCGAACAGAGCTTTCAACTGCGGCTCGCCCGTGGCAACGATCTTGAGGTTTACCGAGGCAAACCGACCGCCGCGACTGTCTTTCACCGTAACGTCATCGTTCGAAATGCCAGGTGCATGCTGCTCCACGACGCCCACCACAAACTCCACAAAGTCTGGCGCGGCGTCCCCGATAACCTTGATCACGTAGTCACAGGGAAACTCGATTTTGGGTGCCTTTGGTTCGCTCATCCCGGTTTATCTCCTACAGGCCACTCGCGCCCTTACTCAAAGAGCTGAACAAAGAATAGTTTGATGGCGTCCCAGATCCGCTTGAAGAAACCACCTTCCGGGATATCGCTGAGTGCCAGCACCGGCTGATCCACGACCACATCATCGCCGAGCTTGACGGTCACCCGGCCCAATTCGTCGCCCATGGAAATGGGCGCCTTGATCACTGAGTCGAGTTCAACGGTGGATTCCAGGGAATCCCTTGAGCCTCGGGGAATGGTGACGTAAACATCTTCTGTCAGTCCTACGGACAGGCTATCGCTTGCCCCGCCCCATACGCGCGCTTCCAACAGTTCCTGGCCAGTGCGGAACAGGCGCTCGCTCTGGTAATAGCGGAAGCCGTAGTTCAGCATTTTCTGGACTTCCTGGGCGCGGGACGAGGTGCTGTCTGTTCCCATCACCACAGCAATCAGGCGGGTGTCGTTGCGCTTGGCTGACGCCACCAGGCAGTAACCGGCTTCCTCGGTATGGCCGGTCTTCAGCCCATCAACACTGTCGTCACGCCACAAAAGGCTGTTCCGGTTTGGCTGACGGATATTGTTGTAAGTGAAGTGTTTCTGGGCATACAGCGGGTAGTTTTCCGGATAGTCGTTGATAATCGCCTTTGCCAAAAGGGCCAGATCGTAGGCAGTGGAGAAATGATCCGGGGCAGGCAAGCCGGTAGCATTGGCAAAACTGGACTCGTTCATCCCCAGTATCTGCGCCTGCTGGTTCATGATGTCGACGAACGCCCCTTCACTGCCGGCAATATACTCGGCCAGCGCCACTGAGGCATCGTTCCCAGACTGAATGATGACGCCCTTTAGCAGGTTCTCGACCGACACTTCCGTCCCTTCTTTAACGAAGGTCCGTGAACCCTCGGTTCGCCAGGCGTTCACGCTGATGGGCACCATGTCGGACAGGGAAATCCGACCCTCGTCCAGCTCCCGTTCCACGATATAGGCCGTCATCATTTTGGTCAGGCTGGCCGGGGGCAGACGCTCATGGCTGTTCTCTTCCATGATAATCCGTCCGGAAAGCGGGTCCATCAGGATATAGGAACTCGCCGCGATCTGCGGTGATGACGGAATCAGAACAGCCTGGGCCGCAACCGGCATAGCCGGAAGCAGAATCAGGAGCAGAACAGCAGAGAAGGCTCGGAACGCTTTATTTAGTGCCATGGGTCCATTCAGTTTCAAGTAAGTGACTGGTTCAATGAGTGTCGGTCAGAAGTATTGACTGACCAAATCCGTGATTTTCAAGCAGGCTCTGGGCTCTCAGGGCTTCATCCTCGTCCCTGAACGGCCCGACCTGAACGCGGTGAAAGCGGCCAGAAGCCGTTTCCACTTCCCTCACCCGCATTGGGTTTGCGACTGCACGCCGCGCCCTGTCCAGAAGGGCCTCGGCCGGGTTACGCTGGCTGAACGACCCCAGTTGCACAAACAGGGCCTCGCTGCCCGGCCCGGGATCCTTCAGGCGTTCGGCATCCACCGGAGCTCCAGATTCCGGGAACGGCTTGCCGGCAAGCGTCATCGAGCCGTCACGATTCACCGTGATGGCAGCCACCTCAACCCTCGCCGTACCCCTGCCCTGATAACCCAGCTTTTTGGCCGCGGCATAGGAGAGGTCAATCAGGCGATCCCCGTGGAAGGGGCCACGGTCGTTGACCCTAACCACCACCGAGCGACCGTTATCGAGGTTGGTCACCCGGGCGTATCCCGGGATTCTCAGACTTTTGTGCGCCGCCGACATCTCGTACATGTCAAAAACCTCTCCATTCGAGGTTTTGTGTCCATGGAACTTCTCACCATACCAGCTCGCGGTGCCGCGCTGAACATAACCATCGTTAGTGCCCAGAACGTGATACTCCTTGCCCCAGACCTGATAAGGGGATTTGTTTCCAGCGCGGCGCGGCTCCTCAAATCGAGGCGTGGCATCGGCAAGCCCCGATGCATCAAAGTTGCCTGAAGGCGCACGGTCCTGGCTCAGGGTGTAGCGGGAGGAATGGTCAGGTTCGGGCGATGATGCGCACCCGACCAGCACCAGCACCCCGAAAACCAGCAGTAAAACATGGCGTTTCATCACGAGTTGTTACTATCCCCATTGTTTTCATTTGCCAGCGGCCGCATCCGCTCTTCGAGCGCACCTGCCAACTGGTGCACCGCCATGGCGTATAGATGACTGTGATTGTAGCGGGTTATCACGTAAAAGTTATGGTAGGTCAGCCATAGTTCAGAGCCCTCGTCCCCGACGAGACGGATCACTCTGGCTTTGGCGTCGCCGGGCACATCCATTTTCGGGACGATACCCGCCTGCCGATAGTCATTGACCGTCAACGTCGGCCGCAGTTCCCTGGTCAGCAATGGTGAGCTCTTTGGCAGACTGTCACTCACCCGTTCTGCCACAGGCTCACCCGTTTGCCAACGATGGGCGTGGAAATAATTGGCGACACTGCCGATGGCATCCACGGGATTGGTCAGGATGTCTGCAACGTCATCACCGTCAAAATCAAGCGCGTAATGCCGGTAGCTGCTGGAGATAAACTGACCGTACCCCATCGCCCCCGCATAGGAACCCGTCAACGCCATAGGGTCGAAGCCCTGTTCACGGGTCATCAGCAAATACTGGGCAAGCTCGCTGCGAAAAAAACGACTCCGGGGCGGATAGTCGAATGCCAGAGTGGCAAGGGCATCGAGCACCCGATACTTTCCTTTGTAGGTGCCATACCAGGTTTCGACGCCGATAATCGCCGCAACGATTGACGCCGGTACACCGTACTCACGTTCGGCGCGCTCAAAGGCTTCCTGATGTTTCCTGAGGAAACTGACGCCCTGCTCTATGCGTTCATCACGCATAAAGATCCGACGGTATTCGTGCCACTCAAGGGTTTTCTCAGCCGGTCGGCTGATGGCTTCCAATATCGAATCACGGCGCTGCGCGTTGGCCAGTATTGCAGACACACGTTCGGCCTCAAATCCGTAGCGTTCCGACATCTCACGAACAAATTCACGGCTTTCAGGTGTTTCATTGTAGGGACCGGCCTGTAAAGGGGAGGCAAAGCACACCATCACCCATCCGACACCTAACCAATACCTGACAGCTTTCATGAATCCCCTTGACTGGCTTCGACTCGAGAACCTTATCAATACAACGTCACCACAGCTGCGGCCCGTTATCGCGGCCAAGATTACCATGGCTGCGGACCCGGCAACCATTACTCCCTGTCCATGGTCGGTGCCCGGTCATCACGCACTGATCATCCGTCTATGGGTATGAACCGACATCAACACCCCAAACGCCGCCATCAGCGTTACCCCTGACGTTCCACCATAGCTGACCAACGGTAGCGGCACGCCCACCACCGGCAGAAGGCCACTGACCATACCCACATTGACGAAGACGTAGATAAAAAACGTCATCGTCAGCGCGCCCGCCAACAGCCGGCTGAAGGAATCCTGTGCCGTCGACGCAATGTACAGGCACCGCAGAACAATCAGGAGATAGAGCACCAGAAGAACCAGCATGCCCACAAAGCCAAATTCTTCCGCCAGCACCGCAACGATGAAGTCGGTATGGCTCTCAGGAAGAAACTCAAGATGGGACTGTGTGCCCTGGAGCCACCCCTTGCCATCCATGCCCCCCGAGCCAATAGCGGTCTTGGACTGGATAATGTTCCAGCCGGCGCCAAGCGGATCGCTCTGAGGATCCAGCAAAGTCAGTACGCGCTGCTTCTGATACTCGCGCATAACGAAGAACCACATCAGTGGCGCCGCCACTGACACCATGGCAAGAAAGGCGCCAATCAGGCGCCAGCCCATACCGGCAAAAAACACCACGAATATCCCTGCGGCGCCGACCAGTAACGAGGTCCCCAGGTCTGGCTGCAGGATGATCATTGCCATCGGCGCCAACACAATGAGCAACGCCACCGCAACATGGCGGAGTCTGGGAGGCAGGTAATGGCGCGAAAGGTACCAGGCGGCCATCATCGGCACCACCAGCTTCATCAGCTCCGAAGGCTGGAAACGGGGCAGCCCGGGAATGGCCAGCCAACGCTGCGCGCCCTTGGCACCAACGCCAACCAGCAATACCGCTGCCAGTCCTATCAGGCCGGCAGCAAACAACCAGGGCGACCAACGCCGGAACACAGCCGGGTCGAGCTGGGCGAACACGAACATTACCACAAGGGCCACGCCCATCCGGATGCCCTGTGCTTTCACAACCTCCAGGTTGCGGTCGGCCCCGCTGTACAAAACAAATAACCCGCCTGCAATAAGGATCAGCAACAGGAACAGTAGAATCGGGTCAATATGCAACGCCGACCAGATCCCCCTCGGGCTAGACAGGGGGTGACGCGCAGATTGGTTAAACAGGCTTCCCGCTGACATCAGTTACCCCTCTCCCCGGATGAACCCACAACGAGTTCATCGCCTTCTGCGGGGAAATCCAACAACCAGGCGTCAAACATCGCCCGAGCGACAGGCGCAGCCGTTCCACTACCACCTCCACCGTTTTCTACAATGACAGCAACGGCAATCTGGGGATTCTCTACCGGTGCAAAGCCAACAAACAAAGCATGATCCCGTAATCGCTCACGGATCTCCTCTTCGTCGTACTCTTCATCTTCCGCCAGGCTAAATACCTGGGAGGTACCAGTTTTTCCGGCCATTCGATACGTCGCGCCGCGGGCCGCCCCTCGGGCCGTCCCGCGGCTACCATGCATGACTTCAGCCATGGTCTCTACAACAAACTCCCAGTCGTCCGGGTTCTCAAGCTCAATCGATTGATGGGTGCCGGTGGGCAACACTTCCTCAACCGAATGGTCACCCTTTACATCTCTCAATAGCCTTGGCTCGGCCCAGTTCCCACGGTTCGCGATCACCGACGTGGCCGTTGCCAATTGCAGTGGCGTCGCCAGCATAAACCCCTGACCGATACCGAGGTTTACCGAGTCTCCCGGATACCAGGGCTCATTATGTATAGCGCGTTTCCAATCGCTGGACGGCAGCAAACCGCTCAGGGCCCCGGCAACGTCCAGGGTAGCATCCTCACCAAAGCCGAAATCGGACAAGTAGCGGTGCATGGTATCCACCCCCATATCGACTGCGACTTCGTAGAAGTAAATATCACAGGATTGAGCCACTGCTGACTTCAGGTCGACCCACCCATGACCACCCCGTTTCCAGTCCCGCCAGCGGCGCCCGCCGGGTTTCAACTGGTAATAACCCGGGTCCCATATCGTCCTGTCACGGGTGGTGGCATTGCTGTCGAGTGCTGCGATTGCCAGCATAGGTTTAAGCGTCGACGCCGGAGAGTACTGCCCACGCAAAGCCCGGTTGAACAGGGGCTTATCGGGACTCTGACTGAGTGATCGATAGGCCTCCACGCCGATGCCGGTCACAAATAGATTGGCGTCAAAGCCCGGAACGCTCGCCAGCGCCAGAATGCCTCCAGTGGAGGGCTCAATAGCAATAATGGCACCACGTCGGCCATCCAGCAGCTCATGGGCCAGCCGCTGGAGCCGCAGATCTAAATGTAGCTGTATATCCTCACCTGCTACCGGGTTTTCTCGCTCAAGCACACGCAGAGTTCGGCCCCGAGCATTGGTTTCTACATGCTGGTAGCCGACTTGCCCGTGCAGGAGCTCTTCGTAGAAACGCTCCACTCCGGATTTGCCAATATAGTTGGTGCCTGCGTAGTTCACCGGGTCAATTCGCTGAAGTTCCTGACGGTTGATACGCCCGACGTACCCCAAGGCATGGGCCGTCAGCTCACTATGGGGGTAGTACCGAACCAGTTCCGCGGATACCTCAACCCCCGGCAATTCGTGGCGGTGAACCGCCAGACGCGCGATTTCCTGTTCATCCAGATCGTAACGCAGGGGCAATTCCTGGAACGGACGGCGAGGCTCAAGCAGCCGACGCTGGAAGCGCTCCATATCCTCCTCGGAAATGCTCAGCATGCCCTGGAGTTTTGCGAGGGTTTGTTCCATGTCGCCGACACGCTCCGGTACCAGCGTCACACTGAAAACCGGGCGGTTCTCGGCCAGCAAGACATCGTTGCGGTCATAGACCAACCCGCGGGGAGGCGCCACGGACTGTACCTGAACACGGTTTTTGTCGGAAAGCGTGGTGTAGATGTCGTGTTCTACAACCTGCAGTTGATACATCCGGGCAATCAACACGCCCAGCAATACAAAGACCAGTAACAGCATGACGAATGCACGACGCTGGAACAGGCGCCGTTCGGCTGCGATGTCTTTGAACTCTCCCCAGGGCATATTGGCTTGGCTTCCTAGGCCCGGTGATAAGGATGGTTGCGAGTGACGGACCAGGCGCGGTAGAGCTGCTCGGCTAGAAGGATCCGCACCAATGGATGCGGCAGGGTCAAGGCAGACAGCGACCACAGCTGATCAGCCCTGTCCCGGCAGATGTCGGCGAGACCATCCGGCCCGCCGACAAGAAAGCTGACGTCGCGGCCATCCAACTGCCAGTTCTCAAGCTGACCGGCCAATTTTTCAGTGGACCAGTTGCGGCCGCCAACTTCCAGGGCAATCACCCGGTCACGAGGGCCCAACGCCGACAGGATTGCGTCCCCCTCACGCTGCATCAGCCTGGGAATATCCGGATTCTTGCCACGATGGGCCAGGGGAATTTCCACCAGATCAAGGGACAACTCCGGCGGCATCCGGCGGGCATACTCATTATACCCCTGGCTGACCCACTCGGGCATTTTCTGCCCTACACAGACCAGGCGTAACCGCATGATTATTCGCTACCCGCAACACCCAGATCGGGAGCATCACGCCAGAGGCGTTCGAGGTCATAGAACTCTCGGGTTGCCGGCATCATGACGTGAACCACCACGTCGCCGAGATCAACCAGAATCCAGTCACTCGCATTGGCGCCTTCCACATTGCTGGCACGAACCCCCTGCTCCTTCGCTTCGGACAACACCGAATCCGCCAGGGATTTCACATGCCGATTGGAGGTGCCACACGCAAGGACCATGTAGTCCGTTACGCTGGTTCTCCCCCTGACATCAATGATGCTTACGTCCTGCGCTTTGACGTCCTCAAGCGCACCCACGACCAGTTCTTTCAGTTGCTCTGCCTGCATAATCACCCTGTTGGACGGGCAGCGGCGAAGGCAGCCACCCGAAAAGTCATATTCAGACGGGATTGTAGCACTAAAAGTTCCCGTCCGGTCATGCGCCGTATAGTCTCTGGCGTTGAATTTCCCGCCACACCGGGTCGGGCAGCAGGTAACGGGGAGAATGGCCGGAAAGAATCCGATCGCGAATACCGGTCGCAGAGATATCAAGCAACGGTGGGTCGAGTTGCAAAATATGGCCACAAGGCGCGCGAAACAAGGCCTCTACCCGCTCGACTGACCGCTGGCTCAATAATTTCGCCGGCACACCGTCCGGTGCCAGACCTGGCCCCGGACGTTGCACGACGACAATGTGAGCCAGTTCGGGAATCCGCTCCCACTCCTGCCAGCGGTCGAAACCGGCGAAGGAATCCGTACCCAAAACCATGGCGAGCGGTTTGTCGGGGCCGATCTCCGCCCTCAGTTGCGTCAACGTCTCCGCGGTGTAAGACGCGCCTTCCCGCCCCAACTCGCGATCATCCAGAGTCAGCCCGGGCTCGCTGGCAATGGCCAGCTCCAGCAAAGCCAGACGCTGCGCACTCGTGGCACCCGGCACGTCACGGTGAGGAGGCACGTGGCAAGGCATCAAAGCCACTTCCGACACCCCCAACCGCTCCCTTAGTTCGACCGCGAGCCGCAGGTGGCCATGATGTATCGGGTCGAAGGTGCCGCCATAGATCACATGCATGCGCAATCAGGTCCGGATGTGGCCGTCGCCAAACACCACGTATTTCTGTGATGTCAGACCTTCAAGGCCAACCGGCCCACGGGCGTGAATCTTGTCTGTGGAGATGCCGATTTCCGCACCGAGACCATACTCAAAACCATCCGCAAAACGGGTCGACGCATTGACCATGACGGAGCTGGAATCCACTTCCGTCAGGAATCGACGGGCCCGAGTATAGTTTTCCGTGACGATGCTGTCTGTGTGCTGAGAGCTATAACGATTGATATGCTCAATGGCGCCATCAAGCCCGTCGATCACTTTTACCGCAAGCACCGGGGCCAGGTATTCCGTACCCCAGTCGTCCTCGGTGGCACGAACAACATCGGGGAGAATATCCATTGTCTGCGGGCAGCCCCTGAGCTCCACGCCTTTGTCCCGGAAGGCGTCCGCCAGCAAGGGCAGAATATCGGCCGCAATTTCCTGGTCCACCAGCAGTGTTTCCATGGTATTGCAGGTGCCGTACCGCTGGGTCTTGGAGTTCACCGCGATGTTTAGGGCTTTTTCGGGATCAGCATGACTGTCGATGTACACGTGACAGATACCATCAAGATGCTTGATTACAGGTACGCGCGCATCACGACTGATCCGCTCAATCAGTCCCTTACCACCTCTGGGGACTATCACATCCACAAACCGGGGCATGGTAATCAGTTCGCCGACAGCCGCCCTGTCGGTGGTTTTCACGACCTGTACGGCACTTTCTGGCAGTCCTGATTCCTTCAACCCCTTGGCCAGGCAGGCTGCGATGGCCTGATTGGAATGAATGGCCTCGGAGCCCCCGCGCAAAATGGTGGCGTTGCCGGACTTCAGGCACAGACTGGCAGCCTCTACAGTCACGTTGGGCCGGGATTCGTAGATAATACCGATAACACCCAACGGCACACGCATGCGACCAACCTGTATTCCGGAGGGTCGATACGTCATATCGGTAATTTCACCAATCGGATCCGGCAACGAGGCCACCTGGCGCAGCCCTTCAATCATTGCATCGATGCGCGCCGGGGTCAGCTCCAGCCGATCCAGCATCGCTGCTTCAAGACCGTTGGCACGGCCACCCTCCAGATCCCTGGCATTGGCTGTGGCAAGCTCATCGCGCGCAGCGTCCAGAGCCTCGGCTGTTGCCAGCAACGCCTGGTTGCGAACAGCCGTTGTGGAGCGGGCCACAGCCCTCGCGGCCTGCCGTGCCTGCTGTCCTACCTCCGCCATATAAGCTGCAATATCCATCCGATTACCTTTCAATGTTAATACCGATTGTGCGAATCAGGGCCTAACTTTACCTTTCCCGTTTCAAGTACGCATCCCAAGCGATTATTATACCGGCCTGAGACACTTTATTCCGCGGGTCATTGAACAAAACCTGCTGTATGCTTTAAACCACGGACGCCCGGGAGAGGACGGATACCATGGCCCAGATGGCCGAAAAATTCCTGTTAAGCCGCCTGTCGAGAACTGGATTCCTGATCCTGATCGCCATTGCCGCATTTTCAGTGATCCAACGGGAGACACTGACAGCAATCACCGCTATTGTCGCCGCAGCACTGGTCTTCAGCGGCAACACCTTCCACCCCGGACGCTCTCGACAACCCTGGCCGGCGATTCACCGACTCCTGTTTGTGGCGCTGTTGTCGCTTTTGGCCACCAGCCTATGGACAGGGCCCTGGAGCCTGACCCACTGGCTCTACGTCGCACCACTGGTCGGCTTTGCACTGCTGCCCGTCACCTGGGCAGCGGCGATTACCGCACTCTGCGCCGTTCTTGCGATGTCTGCCACCCATTGGTCTGCCGGCCTGCCCGAACGCCACCAGATGCTTAGCGCACTGCTGCTGACCGTTATGCTCTCAGGCCTGCTGGTTTTCCTGCGTGAGTACAAGTCGCGACAACTTGCGCCCCTGCGCCGGACCGACGAACTGACCCAGGCCGCAAGCCGCGAATACCTGACGGCTGATCTGCACAAGGAGATCCAGCGCAGTGAACGGGAAGGCACCGATATGTCGGTGATCATGATCGGCCTGGACACCCACCTGAGCGACAGCGACCCGGATGCCGACATACGCTCCATACTGCCACGGATCGGCCGTTATCTGCACTCCCAGCTACGGGATTTCGACACCTACTATCGGGTAGCAGATCTGCAATTCCTGGTCATCCTGCCAGGCATCCCCACGGCAGAAGCGGCATCACAGGCCGAGACGATCCGAAAGGGATTACGCACCCTGCTTGCCTCACACCAACTGCATCTGACGGTCAGTGCGGGAATCGCCGGCCTGAATATCGGCGATGACGCAGACAGTTTGCAGCAATCCGCTGCCAATGCGTTGCGGCGCGCCCAGCAACAAGGGGGCGACCGCGCCCAGTCCTACAGTACCTGGACACACACATCGCCCCCACCCAGAACGGAGGGGCCGGCGTTATGACTGAAACCCGCTTGAGAAGTTTTACCCATCTGGCCGGTTATGCGTTTGCCAGTCTTTTCATTGCAAGCCTGGCGTTCCAGAACCTTCGCTACGGATTCTATGACCTGTTCTTCCTGGCTGCCGGAATGGCGTTGCTGACGGTCGCAGGCGCTGGCTATACCTTCATATGTCGCCGCCGCCAGTTGTCGGCGCCGGGGCATCTCCTTATTCTTACAGCGCTGAACAGTGGGTTGGTGGCGGCCATGTTTGCCCTTGACCCTCCCGGCATCAGTCATTGGGTTATGCCCCTGGTTGTACTGAATCTGCTGATCCTTCCGCTACGACAGGGGCTGATCCTTTCCCTGTTATTGCTGGTCGCACTGGCACTCTTTCTACTCCTGTCATCGCCCCTGATGTACGCCATAACCATCAGTGCCGGGGTGTTTGCTCTGGTCGCGGTGGCCGCGCTGTATATCTGGCACTACGACCACATGGCACAATCGGCAGAGGATCTGGCCATTACCGACCCGGTGACCGGCGCCCACAATGCACGCTTCCTGGACGAAACCCTGCAAAAGGAAATTTCCCGGGCCATTGTCATGTCACACTCCCTGTCGGTGATTTCCCTGGCCATTGATTACGCCGAGGAAGCCGAAGATCTGCACGGCCAGGCCGGCATGCAGCGACTGCTCAGGGACCTCACCCAGCACCTGTTTGACGTTATCCGTGCTGGCGACACCCTTTACACGCTTGAAGACGGCGAGTTTTTCCTGATCCTGCCCTTCACAC